>JANOZG010000978.1:0-13459 GCA_031429275.1 Planctomycetota bacterium | reverse complement strand
GGCATTTGTCCGCAGTAACATGAGAGGAACCTTGCGAAAATTGAACGGGACTGAACTCACACAATCACCAATGGGAAGCGGTGTTCAGTCTGGAGCTCGCTTTTCGATGAGCTGTTCAGCAAAGGCAACGAGTTTTGCCCGAAGGTTCTCAGACAGTTGGCAGAAGACACTGAGCAACCGTGTGGATCGTTTGTTTAGATAAATGTTGTCGCTGGCGTTGTCACCGATTCCACAAACCGCCGGATTTCCCTGCAGTTTGACGAGTACTTCGAGTCCCTCAGCGCCCATTATCCTTATGGGTACCGGGACGAATAGCCGCGAATTTCGCGGCTTTTTTCGTTTCGGCAGCGACACAGGATCGGTTTGGTTCTGGCCCATTCCGGAGCTTTCGTTGCCACTGGTGTTGCCACCACTTCCGCGAGTCGATGAAAGAACAGAAGAAATCTCGCAAACAGGCCTCAGTGCTGCCGAGATCTTCTGCCCGCAGCCAATCGTTGAGCCTCAAACAACCGAGTGCCTATGCACAAGTACAACTGAAAGTACTTTGGACGTGCAACAAAAAAACTCGACACAGGAAACCTGTGTCGAGCGTCGTTGTATTCAATTTCAGTACAAAACCTTGTTAGTCGAACTCAGGTCTTCGGCGTTCCAGTTGTTCTTTCAGTCGAGCCACGATGCTGGAATGCATCTGGCTGACACGTGATTCAGACAACCCCAGCGTATTGCCGATATCCTTCATCGTCAATTCTTCGTAGTAATACAGAATGATGATCAGGCGTTCGTTGCGATTCAAGCCTTTCGTCACCAGCCGCATCACATCCATCTTCTGGATACCGACGGCTGGATCTTCGGATTTGATGTCTTCCACGACATCCACTTCGCGAACATCCTTGTAGCTGTCGGTCTCATACCATTTCTTTTCGAGACTCACCAAATTCACGGCACTCGCATCGGACTTCATCCGTTCGAATTCCTGAATTGGCAAGCCCATCTGTTCGGCAATCTCAGCTTCCATCGGAGGCCGACCGACACGAGCTTCAACCACCTTGCGAGCGGCTTCGACTTTGCTGGCTTTGCTGCGAACCAGACGTGGAACCCAGTCCATGGTACGCAATTCGTCGAGCATGGCACCCCGAATACGAGGCACGCAGTACGTCTCAAATTTGACACCGCGATCCATGTCGAACGCTTCGATGGCATCCATCAAACCGAAGACACCAGCGGACATCAAGTCATTGAGATCCACACCTTCGGGCAGTTTTGCCCAAACGCGTTCTGCGTTATATCTGACCAATGACAGATACCGCTCCATCAAGCGGTTCCGCAGCTCCTGATTGCTTTGGTCCTTTTTGTACTCAACCCAAACATCAGAAACATCTTCAGTGACCTTGGTAGCCATTCAATCCTCCGTGACGAACAGCAAGTGCCCGAAACTCGACATCAACACGTATCGTTGAATATCGGTTCGGCTGGGATCGAAGATCACTAGAATCGCTACAACATGTCCATTCAGAACGAACTCTCGGGACGGACTCAACAAACCTGCGAAACAGGCTTATCTCATCATCCTTCTTGTTCATTTGAACGGATGTTTTTGCCTTCCGATGACCTTCGAACTGCACTCCGCAGAGTTGTTCGGTCTGTTTGTTTATTTCTGTAACTTTGCAGTTCAGCAATCTCAGACACCACGGAACGAATCACTCCGGCAAAGAATGCCGAAGCCCGCTGATTCACTTCGTGAGCAAGTGTCACTATCTGTTCCTGACTCAACACGATTGATCCTGCGATTCAATCCGTTTGACTTATCCAGACAGTGATACGATTCTGAGAGTACTTTTTGACTGCTGACTTTTGTTTCCACCATGAGTCGTCCATGACCCAGAGCTTTGTTCTTTCCGCCCCAGAATGGATCAGGCATCTGGTGATTCCTGTCCGGTTTGGCGTGGCGGGGCGGTTGATATCTCAGGCCGGTTTGTGTTGTCCAGACGGATGGAACAATGAATTTTTCGATTTAGTTTGAAATGCTACGTGTTCGGCATTTTCAACCGGACACACGGTGCAACGTCGGCAGAAAGGAACGCGAAGAGGAAATTGAGGACGCCTCATTAGTTTGTTAAATGCAGATTCTGCAGAAGTCGAGCGATTGACTGCAGGCCGTCGGCGGTACTGTCGTGTCTGTTCTCGTCACTCATGGATTCGAGGCTTCTGCTGAGGAACGAATCACTCTCGTTTCGGGCCTACAGCCGTGGAACGCACGGCTCGGAGGCTCCTGCCTCCACGAAAAACAGTGTTGGCAGAAGCCTCCGGACAGTGCGTTCCGAGGCAGGAGCCTCGGAACGAACCATAGATCGAGTAATCGCTGTTCTGCAGGCGAAGTGATTTGCGTTCGAGTATACTTCGCATTAGCCTCCCCGCCCTTCGGTACCGGTGGCATATTCAAATGCAGCCAATTGCGAATTTCAAAAGACCAGGTTTGATTTCAATATTCAACCATGATTAACCTTTCAGGACTCAATCCCCCTCAGCGAGAAGCCGCGTCGATCCTTTCGGGTCCGCTGCTGGTGCTGGCTGGCGCGGGAACCGGCAAAACTCGCGTGATTACATATCGCATGGCGAACTTGATCGCGCACGGAATTCGGCCGGATCGTATCCTTTCGGTGACGTTCACAAACAAAGCCGCCAAGGAAATGCGGGAACGAGCTGTCCACTTGATTGGCAAACAATTCAAGCAACGTCCGGTGGTATCCACGTTTCACGCCTATTGTGTCCGAGTCCTAAGAGAAGACATCGATGCTTTGGGTTATCCAAAGAAATTCGCCATCTACGACCGGAACGATCAGGAATCCGCAGCCCGCACGGCTTTAAGAGATATACGCCTCGGCGACGGCGCGATGAAACCAGGTGATCTGATCAATCGCATCAGTCGCTGGAAGATGGAAGGGATCCAGGACCACGAAGCCAGCAGCAATACAGAAACTGACTTCGATCTCATCGCCGCCATGGGTTACAAAAGGTATCAGAAACAACTCCGTGCCTGCGGTGCTGTCGATTTTGACGACCTGCTATTGCTGACGGTTAAGCTTTTCAAGGATCACCCGGAAGTTCTGCAACGCCACCAGTCCAGGTTCGACCACGTTCAGATTGATGAATATCAGGACACAAACGGAGTGCAGTTCAACCTCATCGAATCACTCGTGAAGCCGCATCGCAATCTGTGTGTCGTAGGCGATGACGATCAATCGATTTACGGCTGGCGTGGCGCGGACGTAGAGCACATCATCAATTTCTCTCGCCACTTTCCAGGAGCGAAAGTCGTACGACTGGAAAACAATTACCGCTGCACGGATCGAATTCTGGATTGCGCAAATCGTCTTGTGAAACACAATAAGCAGCGACACGATAAGACCTTGATCGCTCACAAGAAGTCGGGTTCTCCCATCCGCATACAGGTTTTTGATGATGAAACTGCCGAGGCGGAAAACGTCGTCAGTGAAATCGCCTATCTGATTCGTGAACTCGGCGTAAAGGCCAAACAGGTTGCGATTCTGTTTCGCACGAATGAACAGCCTCGCGTATTTGAACAGGAAATGAGACGGCAAAATGTTCCGTACATGCTTGTCGGTGGTCAGTCGTTCTATGATCGCCGTGAGATTCGGGATTTGTTGGCGTATCTGAAGGCCATTGATCAGCCTCGCGACGAAGTGAGCCTGCTGCGTATCATTAATACGCCAACACGCGGCATCGGAGCGACAACGACAGAAAAAGTCATCCAGATGGCTGTCAAGAAGGGGATTCCTTTCTGGGAGATTCTTCCTGACGCAAGTGCGGCCGGTGCCATCCCGCCGAAGGCGATGACTGCTTTGACGGAATTCCGTAGTCTGCTTCAACGTTACGCAGACGTCATGCACCAGAACCCTCAGCAACTGGCAGAGATCTGCCGACGCCTGGTGTCTGAAATCAATTATGAAGCAGAGATCAACAAACAATACAAAGAGGAAGCTCAGCAGGAAACACGCAAAACGGTCCTTGAAGAATTCATCAATTCCATCGGTCAATACGTTGAGCGCACCGAAGACCCGTCGCTGTCGGGGTTCCTTGAGACAACAGCCTTGATGGATCGCGAAGATGAAGCGGACCGTGATCAGAAACAGGACAAGGATCAGGTTCGATTGATGACATTGCATTCCGCAAAGGGTTTGGAGTTCCCTCGCGTCTATTTGGTCGGAATGGAAGAAGGTTTCCTGCCGCATAAGCGCAGTATCGACGCGGACTCGGAAAAAGATATCGCAGAAGAACGCCGTCTGGCATATGTGGGTGTGACACGTGCGATGGATCACCTGACATTGACTCGCGCAAAGTCGCGTATGAAATGGGGCAAACGCCGCGAGACCGTGGCATCGCGGTTCCTGTTTGAAATGCAGCTCGTGCCCGGTGAAGCGTTGCCAGAAGAACACATCAGCCGCGAAGATGATGGTGCCGGAACGCCGATGCAACCCGTCAGCGAAAAGTCACCATTTGCACCTCGTCCTCTGCTGCGTCCAAATCAGCAACAACCCGCTGCCGCCCCCAACGAATTTGAAGCCCCTCCATTTTAGTTCACTGGCGGTGACAGCGACCCCTTCACGCGACACATCAAGATAACCCGGACACGCAGCACGGGACTATTGACGTCACGACAAACCGCCTTGATAAACGAGGCCACTTGCTGATAGAAACGCTTGATACTTGTGACAACGGCAGCGTTGATCAAACGGCAGCGCACGAATACATAGGTCAGCGCCGCATGACGATGATTCGCCGCCAGTGGGAAGGTCTGGAGCTTAGTCATGGCTGAATCGAAGCACTATGTCGAACTGTCTGATGATCAGTTGCGTGCGATTGACACGGCTTGCATGAAAATTCGAACGCGCATTGCGAAACGCGAAGCCGGTGACGATTGAATCGCTGCTTCCCACAGTTCCGCTGCAGATTCGCATGAATTTGTTTCGCGAATTACTCTCTGCAGAGTTGGAGGCTCGACTCAGTCGTGACGAAGAGCCCAACATTGGCGAATATCAAGCCCGATTTCCGGACGACGCAGCGGAGATCCTGCGTGCCTTCGCCGAAACTGAAAAACTGGTCGCTTCGTCGAATGCGAGCGTTCAGATTCTGCAGACTGGGCAGTCGAATTCGGTCATTCGTTCGCAGACTGAGGTTCTTGTTGCGCCCGATGAAGGAGGCGTATTGGAACGCACGGCGTCTTCCGTTTCTAAGGAAATTGTTCAGCAACTGCCGCGGAATATCGGAAAATATCGCATCGAACAGATCATCGGTCAGGGGGCGTTTGGAGTCGTCTACCGGGCATATGTAAACAACTGAATCGCGTCGTTGCTGCGAAGACACCACACGAGTCAACGACTGTTGACGCGAATAGGACAAAAGCGTAGCTAGACCATGCAACTCATCCATATAGCAAACTGACACAATACATTCAGCAATAACTTCGAGGCATCGAGTTCAATCGCAATCTGATTGCGTTGGGTATTTACTTGTCTGTTTCGCAGAAGCAGCATCGCCCAAAATTTCATTACGCTCAAAAAGCTCCAGATCTCGTTCACGAATATCAGGGAAGGTCAGACTCGTAGAATCAAACAAAGCCGCTCGTCGCCACATGTCGGAAGTCCAACCACGACGACACCATTGCAGAAGGTTCTATGCGTTGCTGTGACCGGAACACTCTTGGTGATTGACGTTGCTCTAACCTTCGGTGGTCGCAACTGTCAAGCATCCAAGGTGCGAAACACGCCACAGAGGACCACGATCGTCCCTCCGATTCGGCGGCACGGTCTTGCTCTTCAAGGAGTGGCATGTGATCCTCGAAGATCTTACGCAGCTTTGCGAAATCGAAATCCACGACTACTCCGCAAATAGGTCATGAAATCACTTGAGTATGTCAAGAAATTGCCTCTGGCCTTGGGAAACAGATTCTTTGCCCAAGGCTGTTTCTAATGTTTGTTAACCTGCTTCCGGTTGCGAAAATGATCGTATTGATCACGTCCGGTCCGGCATCAAGAACGGGAATGAATCCGGCAAAATCGAGGACTAACTGGATCCCGTCGAGCAGTTTTTCTCCATCAATCGATGGCCCTCTGTTACGGAGGTCTTCCAGGTCACGATGCCACCGTGCGATGTGCTCCCTCAACCGCTGTTGTTCCCTCGCAAGGGCAAGATCCCTGAACCGTAGCTGATCCTGATCTGACTGCTCCAGTGCAGAGAGAACCTTTACACTTCTTACAATGCTCGTCCTTTGGCTCCCAAACTCCCCAGACGCTATCACTTGACCCCAGGTGATTTTTCACCAGATCACAACGTCTCTTGTGGCTCGAATTGGAAGCCGCGAACGCCTGCAGACACCGTCGCGCGATAGAGTTCATTACTACACACAACGGCACGCACGGAGGTCCATCCGGCACCGAATACTTCCTGCGTCCTAAAGAGGTGGCCTTTGGGATTTCCCGCAAAATGCGGAAAGAACGGTGTCCGCGGAGAACCACAGTTCTTTTTCTGTCCGCAGACAGAACAGACAGATGATTCCCATTTGTCCTGAGCGTCGAGTGGAAAAGGTGAAATTTCATCAATTTCTAATTGGACGACCGTTTCCAACGGCAATTGAGTTGTGTGACGGAGAACCGGGAGCGACTCGATTCCAAACGGCTCAAAAACTCGTTCCCAAATCTCCGTCCGAACAAAAAGTTGGTCATGGACCCAACCAAGTGACACGACGTCAGATCTGCCAAATTTTGGCTCTCCAATCATTTGGAATGGATTGACTTGCTTTGCGTGGGTTCCACAGGCTGAACAATATCGGGAAAGATCGTACGTGGCTTTTTTCCAGCCGCTGTCCTGTTCTGGCTGTGGGTATCCGCCTTCTTTCCCACTGCGGACTCTAAGATAACGTGACTGAAGATATTCTTGTTCCGAGTACTCGGAAATCTCTCGAATCGTGGCATCGGAATCAGCCAGCAGCTCATGGACTCGATGCCAACATGGGTCGTCCCGATACATCGTGAAAGACGACAGATGCCCGGCCTCAACCGCGATGCCAAAGTGATGCAGTTCTTCCACAAGTGCCTCTGATGCGGTGAGCACGACATAGTGATTTAATCTCATAAACTAGTTCAGTCCTAAAGCTTTAAGAATTTCAGGAAACTCGGCATATATCTTTCTCGCCGCATCCTGAATCTGTTGTGGCGTCAGAGTATCATACGGAATGTGTCCCAATTCCCCTTCATATGGGAATCTCTTCCTCCACGCATTCGTGAAGGCCTGATGTTCTGCAGGAGTCAGAACAACACTCAACATACCTCCGGAATTCTGCCCCATCTCGTTTGCAAAGCGTTTCTCAATTAAGTGGTGAACCTCTGCCCCCAGGCCCTTTGCTGCTGCGACCAACTCATCATATGACTTGAACCCAAATCTCGATGCGTACTTGAACTGAGAAAACGCAGTGATTCCAAGGGCTGCGATATCCTCCCCCTCATCAAGCATATGCACGAGCGCATCATTTTTTGCAAGCTCGTCCAAATTCTTCCCAAATGCATTCCCCGTTTCATCTCCTGCTTTGAGGATATCCTTTGCTTTGTCCCCATTCTTCGCAACTGCATTGACTGCGGCTGAAATCTCATCGACATGCAACACTCCCTCCTGGCCGGCTTTGGCGAGCATCTTACCGCCTTTGGCCGCGTCGCCCCAGAACGGGATGATCGCGATCGCGTTGATCGCAGCGTCGCCCCAGTTGCCTCGGCCGGCGGAGATGATCGTATTGATTACATCTGGTCCGGCACCAAGAACAGGAATGAATCCGGCGAAATCGAGGACCAACTGGATTCCGTCGAGCAGTTTTTCTCCATCAATCGATGGCCCTCTGTTACGGAGGTCTTCCAGGTCACGATGCCACCGTACGATGTGCTCCTTCAACCGCTGTTGTTCCCTCGCAAGGGCGAGATCCCTAAACCGTAGCTGATCCTGATCAGACTGCTCCAGTGCAGCGAGAGCCTTTGCCCTCAGGTCGTTCCATTCCCGAGCAGCCGTCTCCAGAATCGATTGAGTATTCTCTACGAATTGTTCCCAGTCCTGCTGCTCCTTCAGGTAACCCGCTTCACGCTTTTGATAAAGCGTTTCGATATGTTGCCGTGTCTGAGTCAGCTTTCCGACCTCAGCCTGCTGAGCTGCAACAACTGCCACGTCAGCGAGAATTTTCACCAAGTCCACTGCACTGCGGATCGCTTCGCGGTCTTCAGCCAGCTCATTCAGAATCATCTGACGCACGGCATTGACAAGCAAATGCGACGCATCGAGTTCAATCGCAATCTGATTGCGCTGCGTAGTCGCTGCAGCTCGCTCAGCAGCAGCATCTGCCAGAATCTCATTACGTTCTGAAGGATCAAGAACCGGCTTCGGAACGCTGTTGATCAGCGTCGACTGGTTCTGCTGGATAACGGGCGATGCGGGTGTTGAAGTGGTTCCGTTGTCGAATGCTGCAATCGTCGAGTAGCTTGCTGTGACCGTTCCGCCGGTTCGAATGCGGTTGATATGGTTTGCCGTGTAAACTCCCCCCGCGTTGCCAATAGAACCAATAGTGCCGATACGCCCCTTGTCGGAATTTGTGCTGGCGGACGTGCCCGCCAGAAGTTCGGCCAGAATGTCGCCGTGCGAGAACACGTCGTCGATGACCGTCGGGTCCAGCGGTGGAGCTGTGCTGCCATCACCAATCCAACGACCGGCGGTCAGCGAACCTCGCAGAGATGTTCCGGCGTAGGCAAACACGATGTCCTGGTTCGCCGTCAGCGAAGCGTCGTACGTCCCGTGCGATACTACAGCAGCATCGCGTCCCGCCGAGTATGTCCCATGTACATCGCCGCGAGCCCAGATGAACAAGTCTTCGTCGGCGGTTGCGCTCAGATTGACAGTACCGTCCGACAAAATCACGCCACCTTTGCCAGCGTGCAAAGTCCCTGTGGCGTTCAGCAGAGAATTAACACCCGCGTAGCCATCATCTGCCGTCACCGAGCCGCTGAAAGATCCCACCGTGACCGCGATCGCATCTTCCTTACCGTGAACCGTGGCGTTTGAAGCATTGCCGATCGACGCAACAACCGCACTTCCCGCCGAGGAGGTCACGCTTCCTGTGAAATTGCCATACGTCCAGGCGAATGCTCCGTCATTGCCGCTCACCGCAAGATTGTTGCCCGTCCCGCCAGTAATCACAGCGGCGAATTCCGCCGCCGTCACAGTCGAGCCGGACGCTGAATCGAACGCCACGAGTACCGCGTTCTTTCCACCTACAACATGAGCGACCGCGCCCGCGCCAGAAATCAAAACCGCGTCGCCACCAGCGGTGATTGCCGGGATCTGATTTCCACCCGTCTGCTGAATCCCGTCGAATGAGTAGAGAACAGCATCACCTTGCGAGCTGACGTTCGAAGAGACCGAGCTCATACTCACGAGGACGAGGTCTCGACCGCTCTGGACGTTTCCACTGACGTTTCCGAGACTTGAAATCACGAAATCGCGAGACGCAGTTCCACCCGGCTGGCTGGAATCGAAGGCTTGTGCCGAATTCTCTTGTCCAGCAGGCTTGAATTCTGTTTTGCCGCCACTGATGACAATCGCATCCTGCGCCTGTGTCACAGTGACCGTAACGTTGCCGCAGTTTCGAAGCGTCTCGCTTCTCCGCCATTTGCTGAGCATAACGGACAAGCCGCTGCGTCCACCGCACGTCGCCAAGGTCACAAGTGCCGAACTGTTTTTCACCGCACGCAGCGGGTTCGAGGTCGATGAGTGATGTCATCAGACGAACTCCGGAAAAGACTCCTTCCCAACCGCGCCATGGCTTTCCTGCCCACCTTCGGTGCGTGGCAACTGCCGAACATAACGCAATCCCGACGCCAATCAACATGAACTGCGAAATCACAACAAATCCGCAAATGGCGATCACCAGCTTTGTAAATTGTGCTCAAAACTTGACACTTTTCCGGGTAAGGTGAGCCCGGCAAGCAGGACCTACATGCGGCAGGACGGCGTTCGTCAGGTCCTTTCTGCCGGAACGAGTTTTCGTTTGGCAGCAAGGCAAACCTGTGGTCCGTGCAACAGCCAAATCCGGCTGGCATTGGCAAGACCACATGCCATCAGGGGCGCGACATGTTGCGAAGTCCTGCCCGGCAGGCAGGACTCCGATTGCTCTCTCCCCGTAAACGGGGGCGAGGGAACAAGGTATGGTTGTCCAACTCGCGTTCAGGAACAACAGCACGAGACTCCCGTCCTCACGCAATCAGCATTCTGCGTCCCACAATTCAGTTGGCTGACGTCAATTGCAGCTGAGGTCGCAGTTGCTGACGTCGTGTTTCAACAATTGTGGCTGCAGCCTGAACGGCCTGCTCGGCGGTTGTTAATTCTGCAGTTGTGGATGTCAACATAGCTTCAATCGCCGGGACTTCCGTCGCTATTTTCTGAATTGTCTGTTCGGCATTTTTCATCGTCTCTGTCGCTGCCACAATAGCCTTTGCCGCCGCTTCCATTTCAGTTTTTGCAGCTGCCATCGACGCGTCCATTGCTGTCACTTGTTCTGCGATGGTGACAATGGACTTTTCCTGACGATCCGCCACTGCTGCGAGATTCTCCGCTGCAGATTTAATATCAGCATTTTCCGGCAATGCCGCCAACGCCGCTTTCGCCTGCTCCAACGCAGCTTTCAACATTGGGACGGCGGTCTGAGTCTTCTTCATTACGTCCAGCTGAGCAACCTTCTGCGCCTCGGTTGCAGCGATACTGGTCGTCATTTCTTTCACTTTCAGATCGTTGGCTGTCGCAGCGACCTGAGCTTCCTGCATAGCCTTCTGAGTCGCAGCAATCATCGCCTGCTTTTCAGTAAGTGCGGCCTGTGCCTCTAATGATGTTAACTGAACGGTGTCTCGCTTCGCTTTAGCGGCATCCAGAACGGCCAGTTCATCTCGCAGTGCAATGTAGTGCTGCCAACGAACGACCAGTGCATTCGTACGATTCCATTCCTGCTGCACAGCGGCGAGTGCCTGTTCCTTTGTTGCAGTCGCCTGCTGGAACGGCGGCAACGCGGCAGTTTCAGTATCGACAGCAGTTTTCGTTGCAACGACTGCCTGTTCATCCACGGTGAGTTGCTGTTTTTGAACGGCTATGTTCTTTGTAAGGTTTTCGATATTCACCTTCACGGCTGCCAGGTCGGTTTCGGCTTTCTTCAGGTCTGCCTCGCGAGCCGTGACTTGATTCGTGAGCTGTTCAACAACTTTCTTCAGGTCTTCATCTGCCTTCATCAGATCCGACGCAGCTGCCGATTTTTCCGCAGCGGCTTTCAGTTCGGGAACGGCTTTTTGCAGCGCTGCGACACTGGCTGTCAAGGTCTGGTCCGCAGTTTGTTCGGCCACCAGTTTTTGTTCTTCCGCCGCAATCAACGCGGTTTGATCAACAACCTTTTTCTGTGTTCCGGTGTAGGCAACATTTGCCGCGTCAATTTTTACTTGCTGTGCGGTTTGAGCGGCCGTGGCCGCATCGCGCTCAGCCGTGGCCGCAGTAAGTTTCGCCTGTGCCGGTGCGATCAGGGCTTGCGATGCTGCGAGGCGAGCGTCAAGTGTTGGAGGATTCGGAGTCAATTGCCCGAATCGTGCTCCATCGGCTGCATTCCACACCCGGATTTCGCCAGTCCAATCACCGGCAATGATACGATTTGTTTCATCACAGTGAGTTGCCTGAAGAGCAAGATCGTTAAAGGCTTCAAAGCTCAGCAACGCTCCGCCGTTACCATCCCACAGCTTGGTCACTTTGTCCCGCCCTGAAGTCACAAGTCTTCCGTCACGTGTGAATTCCACCGAAAACGCACCGCCACCATGAGCGCCCCAGGACTTGATCTGGCCGCCGTTTTCCATTTCCCAGAGACGCACAGTCGTGTCTTCGCTGGCGGAGGCCAGGACATTGCCATCGATTCGCCATGAGACAGATGTGACAGCAGCAGTATGACCCGCCAACGTCAGATATTCACGACCGGTCTGCGCTTCCCATACCTGCAGTCCACCATTTCTGTCCGAAGTTGCAAGGAGAACACCGTCCGGGCTGAACTCCATGGAATAGATCCAATCCGTATGTTTACGACACTCATAGGCGAGTTCGCCGCTGGAAGTGTTGTAGACACGTACGATTTTTCCGGGGCCACCTAACGCGACAAGAGACTGATCCGCGCTGATGTCGGCTGCCAGAACTTCGTCCAGTTCATCACCAACTGACATAACTCGTTCGCCGGTTTTGAGATCCCAGACCACGCACAATCCCTTGGCAGCACCATGGCCACCACCTGCCAGCAACAACGCACCATTGCGGCTGAATTTCAGAACTCGCGGGGTACCTTCCGGGAATGCAAGCACGCCCAGCGGCTCAAGCGATTCCGTTTGATAAAGCACAACCTGCTTCTGACCTGCGACAGCAACCAACCTGGACCATGGATTAGTGGCGATCGCAGATACAGCCGTCGTTGCGGCCGTATGAACAACGGGCTCGACACTCAGCACATCCGGCATCGGCGCCGGCCCTTCAGGGCGCGTTCCGGCAGCGACATCTACGGTCATTGCGGCATTCTTCTTCTTAGGCAGCACAACCTTGCTGGAAGAAGTTTCCGGAGCTCCCGCGTCAATCCATTTCTTGATCAAATCAAGTGTGGCATCAGGAAGCTTGTCCGCGTTTGGCGGCATGAACGGTTCGCTCTGATGCGAAATCAAGCTGTAGAGATAGCTCGCACCGGAATCACCAACTTCAATAGAAGCACCAGCCGCTCCGCCCTGCATAATTGAAGAATATGAAGACAGGTCCAGGTCAGAGCTCTTTTTGTTCGTGTTGTGACAACTCAAACATTTGTCCCGAAGGATTGGCTTGACGTGGTCTTCGAAATTCACTTTGTCTTCGGCGAAAATTCCAGCGGAGAAAAGCTGTACCGCGAGTGCGGCCAATCCGGTTGAAAACTGTGGCAAGAAAGAAGAGCGACGATGCATAAAACTAACCTCTCGTAACAATGGCTGATTCAGAACGATATGACAGCCGAGCCCGGATAATCACCGCGACAATTAGAATCACGATGCCCTGAAATACAGCAACTCATAAAGTTCCATGGCTTCAAAGAAGCTCAACTGGATGGACGAAAATTCACCAGTCTGCGTCCAACACGAATTGTAGCCACTCATGTTGTTGCTTATCGGCAAATTCCGCCGGACTCATCCGCCCACAAAGTCTATTCAGTCCAGAAACTCTCACCATAGCCCGCAATTGTCCCACTTTAATGAGTACAACCAGACTAATTCGAACCGCCATCAACCCCGTTGCTTAGGAACAGTCCCGAAACAACTTCCAGATGTTTCCGTGCCTTGAAATCCCAACCCGAAACGTCAGTGAGGGATTTTGCACTACA
>JANOZG010000977.1:0-2968 GCA_031429275.1 Planctomycetota bacterium | reverse complement strand
GCCACCAGCCGAGTAATGTGACAGACTGAGTTTGTCGCACGAAAATTCAATGCGTGCATGCGAGGGTGGCTGCTTTCTAAGGCGGCCGCCCTTTTTTCATTTGTGCAGGCTTAAACATCGATCTCAACTACGTCGAATAGGCTGTCGATGCGGCCGGAATGCGATTTGCACCGTCGAAACGGCAGTCACCCAAAACGTCGAATTTGGCAGAGTCACTGATTTTAAGAGGTATGTAATGTCGGTTCAGAGCGAAAAAGAGCAGTTTTCATTTCAGGCTGAAATCAAACAACTCTTGCATTTGTTGTCGCATTCCTTATACCAGAATCGCGAAATCTCGATCCGAGAACTGGTTTCCAACGCTTCCGATGCTTTGGATAAGTTTCGTTATGTTTCTTTGACATCGGGGCAGAAATCCAACACGGGCGATCTGCGGATTTCAATCGAACCCGACAAAGAAAACCGCGTGCTGACGATCCGTGACAACGGGATTGGAATGACGCATGCCGAACTGGTCAGCAATCTTGGCACCATCGCTCGCAGTGGCTCACTGGACTTCCTGCAGAAGGCCAAAAAAACCGGAGATGAATCTGCTGATCTCTCATTGATTGGTCAGTTCGGAGTCGGTTTCTATTCAGCGTTCATGCTGGCTGACAATGTAGAAGTCGTGACACGCAGTGCCAGTGAAGACAAGGGCTGGCGTTGGGAATCCACTGGCGACGGCACATTTACCATCAGCGAAGTTTCGGAACCTGTAGAACGCGGAACGAGTATCCGACTGCACCTGAAAGACAAGCTCGAAGAATTCACTGAACCGACTCGGCTGAAGTATATTATTCGCAAGTATTCCACCTTTGTACCGCATGCGATTTATGTGGCAGATGAACACATCAATGATCAGCCGCCAATCTGGGTGGAGCCCAAAAACACTCTGACTGATGAACAGTATCAGAACTTTTACGAATACCTGACGCACTTTCCCGGTCAGAAGCCACTCTGGCATCTGCATCTGTCCGCAGATTCGCCGTTCCAGTTCTACAGCATTCTGTATTGCCCTGACCAGAATCTGGAAAAGATGGGCTTTGGCAGAGCAGACCACGGACTGCATTTGTGCGCCAAGCGAATTCTTGTACAGAACGACAATCGAGACCTGCTGCCGGACTATCTGCGATTTCTGCGCGGTATAGTAGATTCTGCCGATCTGCCGCTGAATGTTTCACGCGAGGCACTGCAGGACAACACTGTTTTTCGCAAGATGCAGCGTGTCATTACAAAGAAGGTGCTCGATCACTTCGATACCTTTGCAGAAGAGCACAAAGAAGAATACACCCGCTTCTATCGTGAGTTTGGCGTAATCCTGCGTGAGGGTATTTCAACGGATCATGAAAACCGCGACCGGATTGCAAAACTACTGCGATTCGGATCTACGAATACGTCCGACCTGATTTCATTGGAAGAGTACTGCGGCCGAGCGAAAGAAGGGCAGGAGCAAATCTATTTCGCCTGCGGCACAGATGCGGCCGCCGTGATGCGAGATCCGAATCTGGAAGTTTTTCGATCACGCAATCTGGAAGTTTTGATTCTCACCGATCCCGCTGACGAATTTATTCTTTCGCACGTTGGCGAGTTCGATAAGAAGCAGATCGTGTCTGTTGATGCGGCGGATCTCAAGCTGCCTCCAAAAGACGATGAAGCATCAAAGACTGATGAAGAAAAAGCAAAAGACGAAAAAAATCAATCCGATTCCCCTGCGAATTTTGATGAGCTGATCAGCATTATGAAAGAGTGTCTGGACGATCAGGTGCAGGACGTGCGTCGTTCAGAACGTCTTACCGAAAGTCCATGTTGTCTGGTCAATGCCAGTGGTTCGATGAGCACCACAATGCAACGTGTCTTGCGAATGAATACGCCTGAGTTTGAGATGCAGAAAATGATTCTGGAGATCAATCCTGGTTCTCCGTTGATCAAACGGCTGTCAGAATTGGTTCCAAATCCCGACAACCGCCGCTTCATCAGCGACTGTACCGAACAGTTGCACGCCAACGCGATGATCATGGCTGGCCTGGCCCCGAACGGCAACGAAATGGCCGCCCGTCTTCAGAGCTTCATGCTGGAATTGGCAAGCAACAAATCTTCAATTGTGCTGTGATATAACAAGCGCGGTCAGATTTGAATCGTCTCGCCATGAACAGCAGGTTGAGATGTTGCTCAAATGCGATTCGTCCCGGCTGGGACTTGGGAGAGCAACGGCCCCCGCTCAAAGGCTGGTGCTTCGTCACAGTCCAGTTTTGGGGTGGCCGGGGTTGGAGGGCGTTAGCCCGAAACCCCGGGGCTTCCTTCGCTCCGCTCAGTCCAGCCCCGGCCACCCGACCATCAAGGCACGAGTGACAGAGCACTCGTTGCAGGTCAGAGTTCACACAGGCTACGGCCTTGCTACACTTTGAACGTGGCATTTGATCCAATGAACCGGATTCTGTATCGACACTCGGGATTAAAATCGCATGCATGCTCGGGCTTACATCTTCGTCGCGTTCAGTCTGTTCATGTCTGCATTCGCAAACGGAGGCCTGGTTCGCGGTGCTGAACCTCTGGTGCTGACTCAACCGAAGCCTCATCAGGTGTTGCAACGAATCGGCGTTGCGCCGGGGAAGGGATATGCCGATGTGCAAATCTCTACCACGTTGCCGAAAGAGGCTCAACAAGCGACCTGGGAATATCGCATCGTCGTTTTGGCTGAGCAGCCCGCGAAGATTGATGCTGCCAGCGAGTGGGTCAGCGTAATACCGACAATCACGGGAGAAACGTTTCAGGCAGCGGCCCGCGTTCCGGCTGGCGGCTGGTATCGATTGGAATGCCGGTGCCGAGTTGACGACAACGTTCTGGCTTCCGGTGCAGTTGAACCGATTGGAGTTGGTGAAGTATTTGTGGTCGCCGGACAATCCTATGCCACCAACTGCAACGATGAACGACT
>JANOZG010000976.1:0-6221 GCA_031429275.1 Planctomycetota bacterium | reverse complement strand
GGTGCTGGATGCCCAAATTGCTGAATGGCTGGTGCGTGAACCGATGAAGCAAGTGGTCGAACGCGGAACGGGGAAATCGGCCCGGATTCCCGGCATATCGATGTTTGGAAAGACAGGCACCGCTCAGAAGCTGGATCTATTGACGGGGACATACTCAGACACAGCCTGGGTCGTATCCTTTATCTGCGGTGCACCCGCAGAGAATCCAGAAGTGCTGGTGCTGGTCATGGTCGATGAACCGACCGCTCCGGGCATTCACTATGGTGGGACCGTTTCAGCACCGGCAGCTTCGCAGATTTTGCAATTTGCAGTGACGCGTGCTCAAAGTCTGCAGATTTCGCGTTCAACCTCTGACGAAACAGTGCCGCATTTGCAGTAGATTCCTGATCCGGACCCATTCAGAGATTGGCGTGTCAGCGAATTTCCCCGCTGACTTTGCATTTGTATATTTCCTGGCGCCCCTTGATCTTAATCATCATTTCTTCGGTGAATTTACCTGTTTGATTTTCAGGGGCCGTAAATTCCAGTTTGATGAACTGCTGTTTCTTTTCTTCTTCACCAAGTGTTGCGTTAAAGCACTCCTGCATTTTGGTAAAATCGACGCTATCGACAAGGAACGGCTTCGCCCCCAGAACGACCACCTGGACTTTCTTGACTTCACCTGGTCTTAGAGTCCCCAAGCTGACGCTTTCATTTGAAAGTGTGATGTCCGACTTCACGAAGCCTTCGACCATCAGTGGCACATTCGGACTGTTCGCATCATCGGTCACGATGGTGACGACTTCACGAATTCTTCCAGGAGTTGCTTGAGGCGAAAGAGTCATCGTCAGTTCAAAATCTGCCGTGCCCAAGCCTGGATTGCGTCCTAATTCCTCGAGTGTTGCGTTCAGATTGACATTCGTGTACTTGATGTCCATGATCTTCCAGTCAGGACGACCGGCATATGCGATTTTGCATTTGACCTCGCCACCAGCGCCTACTTCTTTTGATCCGAAGTCGATTTTTCCGGGTGTGAAGACGACGTCGGTTCGAATATAGGCAGTGACAGGCACCCGCACGGTTGCTAGTTGAGGTGCGTCGAATGTGATGGTTAGATAGGTGTCTCTTTGTTGTTTAAATGAACGAGTGTTCATTCGCACTTCCAGCGTAGCTACTTCACCTGGTTGAAGAAGATTCTGCGAAGGATTTCCGGGGATTACGCATTGGCATCCCGGTGATGTGCCGCTGATATGAACCACACTTTGCGTGGTATTCGTGATGACAATCTGTCGAATTGACTCCGAACCCGTGGCGATGACGCCAAAATCGATCTTCCTGGGTTCGACAAGCTGGTCAGCCCAGGACTGCGCCAACACTGATGAACCTGAAATGCTTAGTGCAATGACGGTTAAGCCAATTGTCGAAAATTTCCCCAGCATCATGATACATCCGATGATTGCAGTTGTCAAAACGACCCGATTCCGTTCAACGCCGTAATGGAGACGATTCTGGTCAGGTTCGCCACCTCAAATTTGATATTAATTTTCGATGGTTGGTGATTCTTAATCGCCCGCTTGTGCCAAATGATAGCAGGGACTCAGAAATGGATGTAGTCCGACTCAGAAATTCCCTGCGATATCTGCTGTGGAGGAGCGTTTGGTCAGATTTTCTCAGGCTTCGTCAGTCGTGCCCAGATGGATCGCTTGGCGGGAGGCTGGACTGAGCGGAGCGAAGGAAGCCCCCGGAGTTTCGGGCTGGCGGCCTAAAACCACAGCTTCCCATCAATTTATTGCTTCTTGCGTAGTATGGCTAAAATAGGGTAATGCGGGTTGTCTGGAATATGTTCTTGGAAATTGTGCGTTGCCGATTGAGGTGCTTTATTCTGCTAGCGGTCGAAATTGAGGTGCGGCTTCGGCGAGCGGGGTATGTTAATCCCCTGATTCTTGGCCTCAGCTGGAATCAGGGGACTCACGGCCCCCGCTCGCGTCAATTCAGCCAGCGCAAAGCAAAATTGGAAACTCACCCGCCGCATCTCAGCGGGACTCGGCGGGCGTTGCAGAGTTCGGCACGATTCGCCAAACTATGCGTTTTCCGCGATTTTTCATAGCCGCATTATTCTCCTCAAGCAGACAAATCTTCCGATGACAATCACTGACGCTCTTCACAACTGCCGTTTTATGAAAGCAGTGCGCCGGGAGCCTGTAGATACGACTCCACTCTGGATCATGCGTCAAGCTGGCCGTTACCTGCCCGAATATATGGCCGTCCGCAGCAAGGTGACGTTCATGGAGTTGTGCAAGACTCCCGAACTTTCCTGCGAAGTGACCGTCACAGCTCGTGAGGTGCTTGGAGTTGATGCGGCGATTCTGTTTGCTGATCTACTGCCGATTCTCGAACCGATGGGAATTGATCTGGAATATCAAAAAGGTGAAGGGCCGGTTATTCACAATCCGCTACATACTGGACGCGACGTGGATCGACTTCGCGCGCTGGAAACCATGGACAGCGTTGACTATGTGTTTCAAGCCATCCGTTTGATTCGTCGCGCGCTGCCGAATGACATTCCGCTCATCGGTTTTGCCGGAGCGCCGTTTACGTTGGCTTCGTATTGCATCGAAGGTGGCGGTTCCAAAAACTATGTTCGCACCAAGTCGCTCATGTATAACGACGAGAGCGCATGGAATGTGCTGATGAGCCGTCTGGTGGATACTGTCGTGTTGTACCTGCAGCAACAGATCGCGGCGGGTTGCCAGTGCGTGCAGGTGTTTGACAGCTGGGCCGGTTGTTTGTCGCCATCCGATTATCGACGGTACGTGCTTCCGCATACGAAACGACTGATTCAATCCGTCAAAGATCATGCGCCCGTCATCAATTTTCTGAATGGCAACCCTGCCCTGTTGCCGTTGCAGCGTGAGGCCGGAGGTCACGTGATGGGGATAGACTGGCGGTCTCAACTGGACGAAGCATGGCAGACACTGGGGCACGATGTTGCCCTCCAGGGCAACATGGATCCAGTTTCAATATATGCTGATTTACCCATGCTGAAGCAGCGTGTGGGAGATGTCTTAAGACTTGCGAACGGACGTCCTGGTCATATCTTCAATCTTGGGCATGGTGTGATGCCAGACATGAATCCTGACCATGTTAAAGCAGTCGTCGAATATGTCCATGAGCTAGGAAGTCGCAAGTGACGGAGGCTGAGTCAACTTCCGGACTAAAGCTGACGCGCCGCGTAGCGGTGATCGGTGGTGGCATCGCCGGATTGGCGGCTGCTCAGCGGCTCGTTTCGACGTGCAAGAATATTGAGGTCGTAATTTTTGAAGCCTCACGAAGGCTCGGCGGAATCATTCGCACTGAGGTTGCTGATGGCTTCCTGATGGAACTTGGACCGGATTCCTTCATCACGAATAAACCTGCGGCGATTCGGCTTTGTGAAGAGATCGGATTTTCCAGTCAGCTCATCCCGACCGACGCCAGATATCGGCGTTCACTGGTGCTGCGAAATGGCAAGCCGATGCAGATTCCGGACGGCTTCATGTTAATGGCGCCTGCTAAACCTTCGGCCATTCTGACAACTCCGATTTTATCGCTGGCTGGGAAGTTGCGATTGTTGAGTGAAGCGTTGATTCCCCGCCGTCCAAATGATGACGATGAGAGTCTTGCCAGTTTTGTGAGACGGCGATTTGGTCAACAGGCCCTTGAGCGACTCGTGCAACCATTGGTCGGCGGAATTTACACGGCCGATCCTGAATTGCTGAGTCTGAAAGCCACGATGCCGCGTTTTCTGGAAATGGAACAATCGCACGGTAGTGTGATCCGAGCAACTTTGGCGCAGCAAAAGAAAGATCGGAATTCGGGTACCAAGCGCGACGGTCGTGATGAGTCCTCAGGCAGCGGTGCAAGATACGGATTATTCGCAACGGCCGCAGGGGGATTGGGTGACCTGGTTGATGCGATTGAACAGACGTTGCAGAAGTCTGGCAGAGTCAAAGTGCATTTGGGGACGAATGTGGTGTCTGTGACAAGAACGCCACAAATCGAACAGCCAACATCTGTGAAGTCATGCTGGACACTCCGTTCGGCCGATCAGCCGCCAATGGACTTTGATGCCGTAATTGTAACGCTGCCGACATATGCGGCTGCGAATATTCTGAAGGATGCCGTCAGCTCTGAATTGCTGACCGCGTTAAATTCCATCAAATATGCTTCGAGCGCAATTGTGGTCAGTGGGCATCAGGTTTCTGATTTTGACCATCCCATGGATGCTTTTGGGTTGGTTGTGCCTGCTATTGAGCGTCGAAAGGTTTTGGCTGTTAGTTTCTCCAGTCGCAAATTCCCGGGCCGAGCCCCGGATGGCCAGATACTCTTGAGGACGTTTGTCGGTGGCGCAATGCAACCGAAATTGCTGGCAAACGACAGTGACACCATTCTGGAGTTTGTGAACGCAGAACTGCGTTCCATTTTTGGAATGAAGGCCGATCCGATGTTCAGTGAAGTGATTACCTACAAAAATGCGATGCCGCAATATCATGTGGGCCATCTGGATCGTGTCGCGGCAATTGAATCCCTGCTCATGCAGCACACAGGGCTTCATGTGGCTGGCAGCGCGTATCATGGCGTTGGGATTCCAGACAGCATCGCCAGTGGCCAGGCAGCAGCGGATCGAATCGCTGCAGCGTAGGTTGAAGCAAAGGCGCGTCCAGCGCGCTGAGTTGCGAATTCAGCCGCTCTGTTGAGCGTCCGGCAGATTTTGCCGAATTGATCTAGGCATGATTGCGGGGATTTTGTAGAACGGCAGCGGTTTAGACCGCGCGCAATGGAATGCGTGGAATTTTGCTGCATTTATCATTGCAGGGAGGCAAGGATGTCAGTAATCCGATTCTTACACACAGACTCACTTCGGTTGGGTACGCCGATCTCTGGACTCTCTGACAGCCCGGATTGGCTGCGAAAAGTTGCCGCGTCGGCGGTTCGTTCGGCGGTCACCAATGTCGTTGAAGCTGCCATTGCTGGTCGCTGTCAATTGTTGTTGATCGCTGGTCGACTGACGGAATCCAGTCAGGATCTCGACCTGGCCGTCACTTGGCTGAAAAATCAGACCGTTGCTCTTCGTGAGCATGGGATTCGTCTGGTGATTGCTGGTCATCCTGAGTCTGATCACGCAGCGCTGCGACGCCTGGATGCGATCCTTGTGGCTCCAGGTCAGCGATTGGATGTCTGGACGAGTGGTTCAGAACCGGTTGAATGCTCGCTGTCGTCAGTTGCGACTCCCGCGCGCAGCGGGGTGTTGGGGATTGAAGTTGGCACGACATCAGGCCGTCGTCCCCAGGCTGATCTTGCCTATGTGGCTGTGCCTTCGGTGGCACCGTCATCAACTTCAGATTCCGTCGATCAGGTCGCTTCGGCCCATGATCGATTGTTGCGGATTTCGGCTGGCTGTCCGCAGTCGATTGGTCCGATGGAACGCGGTGCGTTCGGCTGCCAGTTGGTTGAAGCGGATCTGTCACGTCAAACTCTGACTGCTCGCAGTTGCGTTACGGATGTGATTCGGTTTACGCAGGAATTGATCTCGTGCCGACAAGGCATGGCGGCATCGCAGGTGAGTGAATTGCTTCGAGAACGCAGTCGATCGATCGTTGCTAATGGTCGCCGGACGACAGTTGTGGAATGGGTCATTGATGGGCATTTGAGTTTGTCTGGCTCAACGACGGAATCGTTGAGTGAGTTTGACCTGCTGAAGGATCTTCGCGGCAGTTTACATGCGGGGCATTCAGGTGCCTGGCCGTTTCGAATCCGGTATTCGGACAACAGCACTGTGGATGCAAGCCGTCATCCGGCACTTGCGGCGAAAGAATTTACTTCAGTCGTTCGCGAGCGAATTTTGAAATTCGCCCATCGTGACCGAATGATCGAATATACATTGATCGGGGTGCCCATGGGGACTGGCAGCGAAACGGCCGTCGGTTTGGATGTGCTGCGAAGAGTGGCGTAAAGGACGAATGCGGGAAGGGGATGCCGGGCCTGTCATTCCTCCACAGTTTGAGCGAGTCGGGCGGACCGCTCAGCGAGATCATTTCCTTCAAAAGAGTAAGAAGACTCTGTTTTCAACTAAGGATCACAACAATGCTGCTCACGGACGTGCGTATTGACCGGTTTGGTTCGCTTAAAAATGTTTCGATCGAAAAACTGTCGCCGCGGGTTACCGTTTTCTGGGGAGCAAACGGTTCCGGCAAATCGACGTT
>JANOZG010000975.1:0-5872 GCA_031429275.1 Planctomycetota bacterium | reverse complement strand
CCTTTCCGGACAATCACAACGGCCGACCTGCAGACCTATGTGACAAAACGCTCAAAGGAACAGGGGCATCGCGGAACAATCAGTGCAGCGACGATCCGGAAAGAAATTGCCACACTCAGCTCACTTTGGAACTGGGCAATTGCTCAGGGCGAAATCACAAAGCCGTTTCCTCGCAAAGGGATTGTGTTTCCCAAACGAACTGAAAAACCATCGTTTCAAACCGTCAAGCAGATTGACCGGTTGATCAAATCTCACAAGCTGAAGAAAGAGAAGGCCGATGAGATCTGGGAAGCCGCGTACCTTGACACTCTGGAATTGAATGAACTGTTGGATTTTGTGAAAGAGAACTCAAAGCACGAGTTTCTGTATCCCATGTGTCTCACGGCGGCACACACCGGAGCCCGGCGTAGCGAACTGAGCCGATGTAAAGTTGCTGATCTGGATCTGATCGGAGCATCGATCACGATTCACGAACGAAAACGGAGCAACGGAGCTCGAACAACTCGAATGGTTTCGCTGTCCGCGAAACTCACGGAAACACTGCATGTATGGCTGAAGACAAAGCCAGAAAGTCCGTTCGTGTTTCCAGAGTTACAGTTTGACGTTGAGGCCGAGCTGCCAGAGTCAAATGAAAACTTCATGACGCCTGACAAGGCATCGCACCATCTTGAGATTGCGTTCAAGGGAAGTCGCTGGGAAAACCTTCGGGGCTGGCACGTCTTCCGTCACAGTTTCATCAGCAACTGTGCGACTCAGGGAGTCGATCAGCGATTTATTGATTCGTGGGTCGGGCATCAGACTGACGAACAAATACGTCGCTACAGGCACCTGTTTTCGGATTCGCAGAAGCAAGCGATTGATTCCGTGTTCTCAATTCAAGCTGAACAGAGCCTCGAAGGCAAGGCTGCTGTGCTGACTACGCTTCGACGCACGCTCGGTATCCACCGCGCGAGAGTCTTCGCTCCGCCACCACAACGGCCTTCCGCCTTTCTCCATTGGCTGATCAGGAATTGCAAAGCGCAGGACTGTGCTCCGGCCACGTGAGTACTCGTCCGAAAAGCCCACGGTCGAGAACTCACGTGGCCTCCACACAGTCAGGGGCAGACGTTTCATTCGTTGGTTGACCATTGCCGTGATAAGATTGCGGTTACCGTAATAGCTTCGAATGTTCTCTCAAGAAACGCGCCGTTCGCGTGTCGGGCTTCGACAAAAGTTTTCGCTTTCGCGGAAGCAGAAGTTCCCGTTCGGGCGTGGACAGTTCGGACGAAATGAGCATTTTGCCGTCAGGATCGAAGCTGATCAGATGTTTGTCAAACAATGCGTCAAGCGTCGCCAAGAGCGGCAGACCGTTGTATGGGTCCAGACGTTCTGAATCCTTCGACTCGCTCCAAGGCTTGATATGCGAAACACGGAGCGCTTCCTGAATTCCGCAGCCGGTGACGCAACATTGATACGACCATAAAGTCTTCGGCACAGTGATCTGCACAAACCTCGCCATTGAAGCTCAGGCACATCATCACTTGGAACATTCCGAACGAGCTCAGGAATCCCAAACTGCTGCGAAGCAACTTTTTGACACCTTTCTGGTTGATCCCGGACGAGTCAAGCATCCCGCGTGGCCGGATTGCCAGAATTCCCTACGAAGAATCCGAATCTCTTCTTAATGACAAGTAAATCCATTTTGCCGTCATGCACATAAACCCGAGTCCTCGGGTGTTTTTGCTTGTATGCTCTGAGCTCTTCTTCAATGTCTTTGGAAATCGGGAAGACAGAGAAATCTCGGGGATTCCGTAGCATCAACTCGCATGAGCCACCGCCACGATCCAATTCCGACTGCGGTCGCAGTCAAACTTTCCTGACATATGCCAGCTCACGACATACCAATTGCAGTAACTGGCAACTCCGAACTATCCTTCAAGATCGACTGGTGTTCGCCCGGGCTGGTTCGCTGCTTCTGTCACATGGACCGAAGCGGCGAAGAATCTGGAAACGAATCCCGAATGTGTCATCCCATTGACGGCGAATCGGGTACGAATTCGGGCCACGCCGGTCGGTGCTGGAATCGGGTTCATTCAACAAATCGGGCCGCAGATACTGCATCGTCTGTGATGAACAAGGTCGACGTTCTGAGTCAGTTGCTGCGTTTCGGAAACTGGTGACGATGATCGCGATCGCCAAGCGCCGTGCTCTGTCTGCCGTCTGGTTCTTTATTACGTTCGAGGCCTATATTGGGATGGGCCACCGCCAAAATCGTCATGGAGCCCACTACGCTCGATCGTCGCATCAAGGCTCTCGGATTCAATCCATCAGACTCAGCGCGATGATTGCCTTGGAAAACTCCAGAGCATGATCTGGTGGAGAAACTCTGGTTACCATCAGGCACAGTAGAAGTGAACGTTGGTTTGAAATGAAGTGATTCAATCGCACGGTAAACAACATGCCCCCTTCTGGCATTATCTCTGCGGGTGGAATACGATTTCGAGGCGTGCAGGACTGCATTCAATCGTCGGTCATCGTTCATCGCGAGCGGCCGCATGCGTGAGATGTCATGAGTCGAAGGAAAACAACAATGCTTTGGGCCAAGAGTCGAGTTGCGTGCGGAAGTCTGTCGGTATGGATCAGTCTCGGCGCGCTTTGGCCAGGAGCGTCCTCTGCCATGGCAGACCAGTTCGTTCTGTTTGATGCGTCCTTTACGTTTACGAAGGACGATGCGGATAACTCGAAGCCGAGCCCTTCGCATTATTATGTTCGCGACAAACTGATGAATGCAGAGCGTCCCAGGGACTGGAGCCGCCCAGTCGATTACCGAAACGGAACAGCACACGTTCGCCTGGAAGTCGTGGAGAAGCCGGAGGGCGGCGAAGCGACGACCTGGTCCGTTTGCTACATCCCCAACAAGGGCCGGGACAAGGGGTATGGCTGCTTCAACACGCCGGTTTACGAGCAAGCTGGCATCTACGAGAAGGACATTGACATGACGAAATTCTGGCAAAACGATTCGATCGTCTGGGGCGAGGGGATCAAGGAGATGCACCTCGTGATCAAGGACAACAGTGGTGGCAGCGGCCACGCCCATAAACGCCGGGATCACGAGAAGTTCTTTCCAACCAAAGTCCGTATGACCGTGATCCAGGTCTCGGCGGGATCAAAATACGACGCCAGCCTTGTGCCAAATCTTTCTCCCGCTGACAACGACAAGCTTCCACCTGAGAATGCAGAAAAGCCAATCCAGCCTGCCGTGAAATCCAAAGAGTAAACGTGCGAGGTTTTCGTCCAGGCGTCAGCGTTCAAAGCGATTCCAGCTTAGGAATTCCCCGTGTGGAAAATTGAGTATGGGGTCGATTGAAGCTGGCAACGCCTCCCGTCAGGAGTACCAACTGAGCTTCCGGCCTATTGAGACAAAGCAGTGGAAATGGCGATGAGTGACGATCCGGGGTCCAGGAAGACACTTTTCCGATCAGCCAAGTGGGCGATTTGGCTCACGCTCCTGGTGTCGTTGGTGATCTACCTCTGCTATCTCCTCAGGGAGTTCCAGCAGGCACTGCATGATATTCCGAACTGAGCAGCCGGGCGAGAATTGGAGGGCCGCTTCGCAGGAAAACGCCGAACAGGCCATGGATGTGTCCAAACGGAAGTGTATACCTGAAATTCAGTTGCAAGTTCGCGATGGAGTCTTTGAATGAACATGAGAGTCCTGTTGTTCCTTGCCATTGTCCTTACTTCCTGCTCATGCGCAAGCCGCCGATCCGATTCGGCTGCGAGTGCTCAGTTATAACATCCATCACGGCGATCGCCAGCTAAACAAATCGCAATTCGTTAGGCGTATCGTGACGCTGTCTGCGGAATCCGACAAACAAACGACTACACAATTCAGAGAGCCCGTTCGAACGTATGAATCCAGTTAGCCCCTTCGTGTTGGCGTTGCTTCGTACTCCGTCATTCACCCTCGTCGTTGGCCATGTTGTCGTCGCCGCGATCGTTGCCTTCGTTGTTGGAGTTTCTCGTTGGAAGCAGACCAGTGGAAGGGTTATTGCCATAGCAGCCGGGGTAGTGCTAATCTTTTGTGCAGCCATCGTTATTTGTGTCCTAATCACTGTCTGGAGCGGCAGCATGGGCTAATTTCTGTCGCTCGGGTTCACCTGCAGCGCAAATAACTGAAGAGTGCCAAATAACAATGATCAGAATCGGGCCCCGGATTACTCCGAGACGTACCCACACCACCCGGTATCAGGAGTCTGACGGCCTTTCTTGTCTAGCCATATCGCTTCCATCGTGACAACACAGCATCCTGTCCATACCCTTCCAACTGTCAGACTGCTACGTGACATGGCTGAAGAATCATCAGACTCACGAAGCGGAAACGTTCAACGCAAGATCTACACGTCGGCTAATCGCCTGACACATAGATCGCAATTCGTTATCGGACAGCAGACAAAACATGACGCTAACTGATCCGCGCTGGGATGATCTCAACGATGCCGATTGGGAGGCGTTTGCCACGGCATGGAATGCTGAGCTTCGCGGCGAAGATTCTCCCATGCTACTACCACGACTACCGTGGTTGCTCGACGATCCGCCAAGCACTGCAAGCGAATACGTTGTTCCGATGAACTTCACAGCGTCAGCAGACTCGCAATGGAAATTCATTGTTATCGTGTGCCTCTGTGCGACCAGCCAGCAATGGTGCAACGCATTTAAGCCGATCCAGAACGGCAGAATCAATCAGCTCGTTCGCGATCGCATGCTTGAAGATTCGCCGGATACGACTCATGGCAGCGTTGATTGTGGAGCGACACCAGCCAGATTCCACCATTTTGGCGCGGACGGCTTTGAGCGCCAACGGCCCGAAGTCTTTCGCAGGGAGCATGCCGTACAATTTGTTCAGCGGAGCAATCACGGACTTCAGGATATGAACTTCGCTGGTCTGCTTTCCATCTTTTAGGTAGTGCGTTTCCGCATGCCGCAGGAACACCAGACAAAGTTCGCCTACGCTGGGACCGGGATCGTCTGATTCATTTCGTGGAAGACTTCCACGTTTGGAATCGGCTATCGGGTCAATGGGAATGCCAGAACCGATATTTGCGATCAGTTGACCGTAGGCAATTCGAGACTCATCAGATCCGAACGGACCGAGAAGATAATCGCGTCCGTTGATTCGAACGCGGGCCTGTCCACTTTGCTTGTGGAGAAGATACGACGGAAAAGCATTGGGTTTTCGTGCCATGTGCAGCAGCTCCCTTTCATTTCGTGGAAGTTCTTCCACGATTGAATCAAGCATTTCACTGCACTGACGAACGTCGCCAGGTATCGCAACTCGCGATTCAGTAACCATTTACAACAAGTGGAGGATAACGGGGTCGAACCGATGACCTCTTGCATGCCATGCAAGCGCTCTCCCAACTGAGCTAATCCCCCAAGGTCGGACTCGGTGGAAGATAACGAGATTTGCATTCGGTGTCAATCGCTCGGAATTTGGCAGAGATAGCGAAATAGCGGGCGTGCATGTCAGCTTTTGTGCGGTTGTATTGCGTCCAGAAAATGTCAATGAAGGAAGCTGGCGTGAATTGTTTAGAATGGAAGAAGTGTGTGGTCTGAGGATATCGCGTTGAACCAGGGACTGTAGCCAGTTCGTAACGGCAAAGTATTACCTGTAACTGCGGGACGAACATTTTGATCGGGCATCTTCGGAAGTCACCCACCCTACAACAAAAGCGCTGGGGGAGGGGCACAGCTAGGGCACAACGCATGCGCAGCGGAGGAAACTGAGAAACCCCTCAAAGCAAAGAACCCCGCAAAACTCAATGTTTTACGGGGTTCTGCGGATAGTTTCGCACCCTTGCGGGAGCGCGGAATGGGCGCTGAGGGACTCGAA
>JANOZG010000974.1:0-1703 GCA_031429275.1 Planctomycetota bacterium | reverse complement strand
GCACAATTCTTGTAAGCGTTAGTTTGACAAATGGAAAATGTAATCCGTAGCGTCGTACACCGCCTATTGATCCTAGGTAGATTATAAATGTGCGGTATTTACGGAAATCTTCAAGACCCCTCACGGAGCTTAATCGCTGTTACGGAGAAACTTGCCATATCAATTTCCCATCGTGGTCCGGATGACCGGGGGACTTTTGTTGATGAGGCTGTCGGCGTGGCGCTCGGGCAGAATCGACTGAGCATTATCGACTTGTCGTCGGCGGGACATCAGCCGATGGCAAACGACGATCAGTCGGTCGTGGTGACCTTTAACGGGGAGATCTATAACTTTCAGGCTCTGCGGTCCGAACTCGAGGCGGCAGGCCATCAGTTTCATTCCCGGACTGACACCGAAGTTTTAGTTCACGGTTACGAACAATGGGGCAAAGGGCTTGTCGATCGGCTCTGCGGCATGTTCGCGTTCGCCATTTGGGATGCCAAAGAAAAAAGCCTGTTTCTGGCTCGTGACCCCATGGGGATCAAGCCGCTGTACTGTTGGATCGATCCACAACGCGGTTTTTGGTTTGCATCGGAAATCAAGGCGTTCCTCGCCGTGCCGGGTTTCCAGCCGAAGCTCGATCATCAGGCGATCTCGCAATATCTCGAATTCAATTTCATTTACGATTCCGAACGGTGTAGCCTTCAGGATCTTCGAAAGCTGCCTCCAGGACATACGATGACCGTGCGGGCAGGTGAGGCTCCGAAGATCTGCCGGTATTTCACGCCACCATCTGTCGAACCATGTGTCGATCAACAGGATGCCATCGATCGCCGAGCCGATCGATTGTTCTCGGTGTTTTCCGAAGTTGTTGGCCAGCACCTGATTGCGGATGTTCCGGTGGGACTGCTGCTCTCAGGAGGACTCGATTCCAGTCTGGTCGCTGCGGTCGCCTCCAAACATCAGAAGTTGAATACGCTCAGTTTCGCGTTTGCCGATTCGAAAGTGGATGAACGGCCGTTTGCTCGCATCGTCAGTCAGCATATTGGTTCGAATCATCAGGAAGTGGTCATTGAGCCCGGAGAGGTGACGCAGGACCTCGAACAGAGTGCATGGTATTTTGACGACTTGTTCGGTGATTGGGGACTGATTTCAACGCGGATGCTTTATCAACAGTGTCGCGAACGTGGCCTGAAGGTCGTGCTGGTTGGTGAAGGCTCCGATGAGTTGTTCGGCGGGTATCGCAGTTATGACCTGACGCAGGGAAATCGCGGCTGGTTGCCATTGTCGCTGCAGCTCTATCGTTGGTTTTCCGGTCGTCGTTGGGGAAAGGAATGGCTCGGTTTTCATCGCTTGCTCCAGTCGCTGCGGCGCGAGGCCCATGGCGACGACTTTTCTGCCGTGCGGTTGTTTGAGACACGCCATCAGCTGCCCAACAATTACAACATGAAAGTGGACAAGGCCAGCATGGCGGCCAGTGTGGAAGCTCGGGTGCCGTTTCTGGATGTCCGCATGGCTCGTGAAGGCTTTGCCGCTCCGGCCAATCTGCTGATGCGAAATGGGACAAACAAGTATTTGCTGCGGCGGATGGCCGAACGTCAGAATCTGCTGCCTCCGGAGATTACTCAACGAGCCAAGTTTGGGGCGTCGATGGCGGCTTCGTGGATGAACGATTCGCCCGAGTTTCGAAGCTATGCTCGAGAAAAGATTCTGGGGCAGGGCAG
>JANOZG010000973.1:0-1634 GCA_031429275.1 Planctomycetota bacterium | reverse complement strand
TCGGGCTTCGCTTTCACCTCAGCCGCCGGGCTTTATCAGGCCCGGCCGCTGACTGCGATTCAAAGCAGGCGAAGCCACGTTGCAGTCCGTGGCTTCGCTGGTTCAGCGCACGGTACTGCTCGGTAATGTCCTGCCGTTGAGCTTTCAGTTTGTGGCTGTCACCCGAGTCAAACAGTCGCTGCCACACCTTGGAGGCGTTGCCCTCCATTTTTCAAGTAACAGGCCCGGAACGACGACGGACCAATGTTCTAGCTCCGGAAGACGCTCCTGACGGAAGCGATGTCGAATTGCCCGGCCACAGTTTCTGACAGATCTCAGGAGCCTTCGTTCAGAATTGCTTTATCCTGCTTATGGTGGGGCATCGACCGACGCGTCGAACGATGTTGCGACAAGTCCCGCAAGTGGAATCAGATTGATGGCGAACGCCTCGCGTTTCCAGGCTTTCCGTGCGAGTGCCGGAATCCGCTTCGTTCGACAACTCTGATGGCAAGTTTTCGTCCGTCGTAACTCACTCAGGATGAACCGTCCTGAGTTAAATGCGATTTCGTTTTCACTCCACTCTGGTGATGTCAACCGACTCGGAAAAAGGATCTTCATCAACCGCTTGGTCACGACCGAAGCGTGAAACAGAAGTTGTCTTACCTGCTCCGGTCCGACACGCCGGAGAGACATCGATTTGATTCGCCACGTCGGCGGTACTCCATCAAGTGGCGCAGTCAAGTCGATGGCAGATGGAAGTCCGTTGAACGCGAACTTGATCGCGACGTTGGCATGGAACGGCTCCAGCCCAAACCACTCAGGTGGGCGCGTCGAGAGGCAGATTAATGATACCGTTTGGCGTATGCGGCCGCTGGTTTGGTCACCGGGGTGACCAACACCAACCTCGGCACACCGACGTTCAAATACTACGTGGCCAGCGACACGGGTTTCACCAGACCGCTGTCTGGAGCACCGGTGAACGCTGGCAGCTATGTCGTCGTGGCGTCGTATGCCGGCAGTGCGAACTACACATCGGCCTCGGCAACGAGAAGTTTCTCCATCCTATCTGCGCAACAGCAGATTGCACTGCTGACGGGCCAAATCAACAACCTGGTGAGTGGCGGCACCCTGAGCGGCAGCGAGGGCAACGCCCTGACGACGAAGCTGGACAACGCGACAACTAGCTTTAAGACTGGCAAGACCAATGCCGGCGTCGGTCAAATGAACGCCTTCATCAACCAGGTGAATGCCTTCCTGAATTCGCGCAAACTCACCGCAGCCCAGGCACAATCCCTCATTGACGCCGCCAACGCCATCATTCTGTCGGCCGAACTGTGACCTCAGGATGGAATGGCACGTCGCGGGGGCTGGGATTGTTCCCAGTCCCCCGCACATATCCGGACACGGGGGCATCCTTTTTTTCGGGCGTGTTGCGGCCGATGGCGCTGGGCTTCAAGACCGACGGAGAAAACAAAGGTGTCAAGGACGAATACCCATTCTGACATAATTTGTGCTGCTCTGAGACCTTTTGTGCCCGGCTTTCGAAAAGAGGTCCGGAACCAATAGCCCGATAACCAAAGAGGGTGCTCTGCACTATTGATTGCTGACCCATTTTTTAAGCACTAGTACGGCAATTCGCGAATATACATGTTCTT
>JANOZG010000972.1:0-2308 GCA_031429275.1 Planctomycetota bacterium | reverse complement strand
CAACACGTCAGGTGTTAGCCCATACGGGATCTGGGGTGCCTTTGGAACTCGAGCTGGTGGCGAAGTGCTGGGTGAATTCTAAGCACTCGTGCTGATTGGTTCATTTCATGCAGCCCGGTTGAAGAAATTCAAACGGGCTGTTATTTTTTAAGCTCTTTACGGCCGATTGCCGTGACTACTTTTCAGGAGTTACACAGGATGTCATTTGCTTTCAGGACTCTGCCCGTCGTTTGTCTATGTGCTGCCTTGGCCGGATGCGGGGCCGCTGATGATGCATACAAGAAATCACGGCCAAAAACTGTGAATGCCATGGGGTCCATCTCTTACGATGGCAAGCCCTTGGATTTAGCCATCATTGTGCTCGAGCCACAGGCTCAGGGTGGCGTTGCCGCGATGGGCCGCAGCGATGCGAACGGTAAATTCAGTCTGGATGCTTTTCCGCCAGATCCGGGCGCTGTTCCCGGTTCCTACCGTGTGAGTGTTAAGAAAACGGAACCGTCAAAGACTGCGGCAGCAGATCCAGCGGATCATGATGCGCCTCCTCCAGAAACCGAAGGCCCAAAGTCACTTATTCCTCCTGAGTATAATGAATTCGAGACTTCCGGCCTGACGCTGGAAGTGCCAGCCGAAGGTAGTGACAGCCTGAAGCTGGAACTGAAATAGTTTTCCTTCAGCGACGTGATTCTGAATTCACTCCACCGAGGCCCGGCCATTATTAAGTTGGTCGGGCCTTTTTGTTGTTCCGCGACGGGCAGAAAAAAAGAATTCTTTACCACCAAATGCGAACGGTCACCTGCCATGTGTCAGAGAACTAGCTCTCTCCTGGATCCTTGCACGCTGCTGTGGGCGATCCTCGTGCTGTCGCCACATATCGCGGCGGATGATCCAGGGACGTCGCCTGTACTCACACGAGGGCCTTATCTGCAGCTTTCAACGCCTTCGTCGGTATCGATCATCTGGCGAACCGTTGGAGAGACAAAGCCGGTTGTGCGGTACGGTCTTGATGCTGCTCACCTGGATCAAACACTGCAGGAATCCGCGATACGCGTGAGACGAGTACCCAAAGAAGGCGAGGCGTCAAATGATCTCAGCCTTCACTCCGCACCAGCAGGGACTGTGCAGTACGATGCAACGGTGGCGGGGCTGAAACCTGACACCACCTATTACTACTTAATTGGCAATGGAGCAGTGACGCTGGCCGGTGGCGATTCGGAGCATCATTTCAGGACTCATCCGGAACCCGGCAAATCGAAACCAGCCAGGATCTGGGTTGTCGGAGACTCTGGCACCGGCGACGCTCGTCAGGCTGCCGTCTATCAAGCCATGCGGGATCATGTCGCAAAGGAAAAGCATCCGCTGGATTTGTATCTGCACGTGGGCGACATGGCATATCCATCGGGTACAGACGAAGAGTTCCAAAGGACGTTTTTCGACGTCTATCAGCCAACACTGCGAAATACTGTCTGCTGGGCTTCGATGGGAAATCACGAGGGCAAAACGTCGAAGGGATTGCTGGGCGTCGGGCCTTACTATGACGCCTACATTTGTCCAAAGCTTGGCGAGGCCGGAGGACTACCGTCGGCCAGCGAAGCTTTCTATGCGTTCGATTATGCCAATGTGCATTTCATCTGTCTGGATTCGCATGATCTAGACCGCGCACCCACAGGCGTGATGGCACAATGGCTGCGAGCCGACCTGGAAAAAACAAAGTCTGACTGGATTGTCGCGTACTGGCATCATCCGCCATATACCAAAGGTTCCCACGACAGTGATAAAGAAGAACAGCTGATTGAAATGCGTGAACTGATCATGCCGATTCTCGAAGCTGGCGGCGTGGATCTGGTGCTGACCGGACATTCACATATCTATGAACGCTCAATGCTGATTGACGGAGCCTACCAGACACCGACGACCGCCGACGGTGTCGTGCTGAACGACGGCGATGGCAGCCCAAAGGGAGACGGTCCCTATCGCAAAAGCAAAGGACTGCATGCTCATCAGGGAACGGTACAGGTCGTGACAGGAAACGGTGGTGCCAAGGTAAGTCGCCTGGGAACATCGCCGGTGATGAAACAAGTGATCGTCGAATACGGCTCAGTGGTTCTGGATATCGATGGAGATACTCTGACGGGCGTGATGGTGAATCGCGGCGGCGAAACGAGCGATTTGTTCAGCATCGTCAAACAGGGATCTGTCGTCCCGCAAATTGTGAAATCGCCACGCACGCTGCCGCTGTATTCCGTTGCGATCGATAAACCAAAAGTCGAAAAGTCAGGGCTGACGCCTTTCCCGAAGAACACAGTGGAAC
>JANOZG010000971.1:0-3232 GCA_031429275.1 Planctomycetota bacterium | reverse complement strand
CTGCCGCCGCGCCAAGTCTTCCTGCAGCGTATTGCGACGCCATCAATGGGCTGTCCATTGGCCCTCGGGCCGGATCGTGTGGAACTGCCGCGTTCAACCGAGAACGAGTCGTCACTGACAATATTGAAACTGACCCGCTGTGGGAAGACTACCGCGAATTGGCTCTGAGCTATGGGCTTCGTGCGTGTTGGTCCGTTCCCATGATGTCTGCTGAGGGCCGAGTTCTTGGCACTCTGGCGATGTATTATTATGAACCACGCGCTCCAACAAAAACGGAATTGGAGACGATTGAGCGGGCCGCCCGCTTTGCGGTGATCGCAATTGAACGACAAGCAATGCTCGCATCAGTGCGCGACAGCCAGATCCGACTGGAAACTCTGGTCGGCAATCTGCCCGGAATGGCTTATCGCTGCCAGAATGATGCCAACTGGACCATGTCTTACGTGAGTTCCGGCTGCGAGACTGTCACCGGGTATGGTCGAGCCGACTTAGAGCAAAACAACCGGCTGGCCTATTCCGATATCATCCATCCTGATGATCGAGACTGGCTCTGGACCAAATGTCAGGCGGCATTGAAATCGCGTGTCCCCTGCTCCAATACTTATCGCATCATTGATAGACAAGGCAAAGTGCGGTGGGTCCTGGAACGAGCATCTGGTGTTTACGACGACGACGGCTCGCTCCGGTGTATCGACGGATTCATCCAGGACATCACTGAGGCGAGGCAGATCGAAGAACAAGTTCGTGCTTCGTTGAGGGAGAAAGAAGCGATGCTGAAGGAGATTCATCATCGCGTAAAAAACAACTTGCAGATTGTGACAAGCCTGCTGAACCTGCAAGTGGATCAAATGACCAATCCTGTCGTTATTGGTGCCTTGCGAGAGAGTCAAAATCGCGTGCGATCGATGGCGCTTGTTCACGAAACACTGTACCTGTCAGGCAATCTTGGTCGAATTAACCTTTCGGAATACATTCACGCTCTCGGTCGCCATCTCTTCCGTTCCTATGGTGTGGATTCGTCGCGGATTGAGCTGGTACTCAACATTGCCAGCACGTCCCTCGATCTTGATCGGGGAATTCCGTTTGGATTGATCATCAACGAGCTGATCAGCAACTCACTGAAATACGCTTTTCCAGATGGAAGATCCGGGAAGATTGCGATCTCTTTGTTGATGGTTCCGGAAGGCACATTTGACCTCGTCTTTTCAGATGACGGTGTAGGATTTGCGGATCCAATGAACATCAGCAGGATTGGTTCCCTCGGACTACAATTGGTTCGTGACCTGATTCAGCAAATGTCCGGCACCCTTGATACGCCGTCTGGACAGGGGGTGACGTTTCATATAACGTTCCCGATCAGCAACAACGAACAGGAAATGCATCGGTGACATCAGCAAGAATCTTAATCGTCGAAGACGAAGCGGTCGTGGCTCTGGATCTTCGCACTCGTCTGACACGTCTCGGTTACCTCGTCATCGACAGTGTTGGATTTGCTGAAGCTGCACTCGAAATCGCGGAGCAGCAAAGGCCCGACCTGACTCTGATGGATATTCGCCTTCGTGGTGAAATGGATGGCATTGAGGCTGCCGACCAAATCCGAACAAGGATGGGATTGCCGGTCGTCTATTTGACGGCTCATGCAGATGAAGCCACCGTTGAGCGAGCAAGGGTCACAGAGCCTTTCGGTTACATTCTGAAGCCATTCGATGAACGGGAACTGCGGACTGTCATTGAGATGGCTCTTTATAAGCATGGGGCTGAGCGCAAGCTGCGAGAGAGTGAACGTCGGTTTGCAACAACACTGGCAAGTATCGGCGATGGCGTTATCGCAACGAATATCGCCGGCAATGTCACCTTTATGAATTCGGTAGCAGAAAAGCTGACCGGATGGAGCGCTTCCGACGCTCAGGGAATTGCCTTAACCACCGTGTTCAGTGTCTGCAATGAAAGCACACGTCTCAAGGTTGCAAATCCAGTCGAGCGAGTTCTTGCCGAAGGAATTGTTGTCGGTCTTGCAAACCATACAGTTTTGGTAAGTCGCAATGGGACGGAAGTCCCGATCGATGATTGTGCAGCTCCGATTCTTGATGATCATGGTCGAATGACTGGAGCGGTGCTTGTCTTCCGCGATGTTACTCAAGCCCGCCAGATTGAAGTGCACATGCGGCATGCACAAAAAATGGAAGCTGTGGGGCAACTCGCGGGTGGTATTGCTCACGACTTCAATAACATGCTGACCGTGATTCTGAACTATTCAGAGATTTTGCTTAATTCCGCCGGTACTGATCATCCATGGAGGCAATACCTGACAGAAATTCACCGCGCGGGTGAACGTTCTTCTGAGCTCACAAATCAATTACTGACATTCTGCCGCAAGCAATTGATGGAGCCCCGTTCCATCGATCTGAATAATGCCGTCCTGAACATGGAACATATGCTGCGCAGACTGATCGGAGAGAATATTGAACTGAGTGTCAGCGTAACTCCCAATCTGGGTTTTGTCCGAATGGATCCGGGGCAGGTTGAACGCATTCTGGTAAACCTTGCTGTCAACGCCCGGGACGCAATACTCGACCAGGGTCGGCTGGAGATTAAAACATCGAATGTCGAACTGTCAGCTTCACAGTATCCAACTCTTGCCGATGGGACCTATCGATGCATTACCGTGACCGACAATGGCCATGGGATTTCAGCGGCACATCAGAATCGCATTTTCGAACCGTTCTTCACAACCAAGGAGCCTGGAAAAGGGACTGGACTCGGCCTGGCAGCAGTCTTTGGAATTGTCAGTCAGTGTAGTGGCCACATAGTGTGTGAATCGGAGGTCAATCAAGGCACCACCTTTCGAATCTACCTGCCTGCGGCCCCGGATGCCCCGGTTGTAGAACCGACATCGAACAGAATGCCGCTCCTCAGGGGGAGTGAAACGGTCCTTCTTGTGGAAGACGAGGCGGCTGTGCGTTCGTTGACCCTCCACATCCTGAAATCCTGTGGATACAACGTGCTGGAAGCTGAAAATGGCGCCAGCGCGATCGAAGTGGCCAAACTGCACGCAAGCGAAATTGATATCGTGGTGACTGATGTCATCATGCCCGTCATGGGAGCACGAAAGATGCTCACGAAACTTCAGGATTACCTGCCAAAAATGAAGGTGCTGTTCCTTTCGGGGTATGGGGATGAAAGTTTGTCCCGCGAAGTTGCTGAATATGCTAAGTCAATGTTCCTTCAGAAG
>JANOZG010000970.1:0-7563 GCA_031429275.1 Planctomycetota bacterium | reverse complement strand
TCCCGGAAACCGCAGAAACTCGGCCTGAAACCCGGGGCCATCAGAACGCGGCAGCTCCGCAGCCAAAACGCCGATTGGTCCTCCTGCGATTCGCTGCGGCGGGTGGCACAAGAAATTGCCGCTGATCAAGGCTCATCTCGGCGGAGCGAGATGGCTACATTAGTCACCAAAGTAGCCGTCTCGCTCCGTCGAGACGAGCCTTTCGGTGGCGCCATCCAACGTGTCCGCCAGCCTCCACCAGGAAAACCCAACGGGTGGCCGGGCAGGTTTTGTTTTCGGTTCTGGCAGGAAGGCCCCGGCTTTGATCGCAACATCTTTTCTGCCGAGGCAGTGTCGTCATCAATTGACTACATACACACCAATCCCGTCAAACGAGGATTGTGCCGGGCTGCCGTTGACTACAAGTGGTCCAGTGCTCGGTTCCACCTTCAGTCGATAATAGAGGCCGATCTTCCAATGCTTCACCGTCCGGACCCCGAATGGTTCCACAACTCCGGAGCCATGTTTGAAGTCTCGTAGTCCTGGCTCACTCATTACGACACGTTCGGAACCTCGGCCGTGAGCCGCGACAATTGACACTCGAAGCACTGCATGTTTCCATACATCACAGCACGTGCACAACGCACTGGCATAGCCAGTGGCACACACTTCAAGCTATCTGCCAGTGCCACCCGGTTGGAGCCGAAGAACGCCTCGCCCCGATCCTCATGACGGCCCTGACAACCGGCGTGGCCCTCGTTCCGCTGCTCGTCACGGGCAACAAGCCCGGACAGGAGATCGAATACCCGATGTCCTTCGTCATCCTCGGCGGCCTCATCACGTCGACGCTGCTCAACCTGCACGTATTGCCACCGCTATTCGCCAAATCCGGCCATCGCAGCCTACCGCAAGCCGACAGAGCAGACTCACAAATCCACTTGTAGTCCCAGTTTTAGTCGGAAAATGGGCTAGCTGACTGTACGCGGAGAGGCTGAATTTCCGCCTAAAGGCGAGACTACAAACAAAGCGCGACCGTCGATGTATCGTGGAGTCGAAACCGGCTCACAAGTATTCCCAACTCTGAATCGCTCGTCACACTCCCACTAAGTTGTAATGCCCGTCACTGACAGATTCGAAGCCTTCCCTACCTGCTCCGGTCACATCGACCGCATGGCGTTCGTGCGGCTAAGTCACCCGGTTGGTGTCATCATTTCGACCGCGCGGCGGGATGAGAATTGAGCGATGCCGTGGATCAGATTGATGCTACATCAGCGTGTCGGACCGGAGTAGTGAACCGAATGCCGGTTCGCCACATCGGTCGTGACCACCGGAGCAGGGACTAACTGAGTCGGACGTCGCTTTGGCCGATGTGACCGGAGTGTACTGGCGCCATGCCCACATAGCGGCGAATTCACACTCAAATCCTGTCGTCCCGACTTGAATCACGTACAGCTCGCCCAAATAAATAGGGGCGAGCTGTTTTCGATTGGCAGTCAACGACTTGCGTGATCTTGGTCATCCGCGACGCAGGTTTAAAACACGATCGAAATCGCTTCACTCACGCCCGTTTTTTTGCTCTCGATTCCCAAACTAAGTTATCCCATTCAAATCCATTCGCCCATCTCGTGAGTTTTTCTGTAAAAACAATATCTTTCGTCTTTCCACGATGTTTTGGAACCGACAAGTTTCTTTTTGATTCAATGAGGAGCAATGCTCATGGCTGGTACGACCTCGATTCTCGCAGATAAACTGCACGAGTACCCCCAACAAAATGTGATCGATGGGGCCAGCGACGGCATCGCTACGGTTCTTGATAACTGTCTCAACAAGAACGGCGGAGTCTTCCAACTTCTTCACCGCTATGCTGGCCGGACATTTTGTACCCCAGGTAAACGACTTCGCCTTGATGAACGATCGGACTATCCGGACTACATGGATGGGACCGGTCTCGATGAACTCTGGATGTGTTGCACCGTTCCCATCGTGACGGGAGTCATCGACACCAGAACGAAGAAGGCCCCGTTTCGCGAAGGGGAAGCGCATGTTCTCACTTCGGACGGACAAGTTATCTCGCTCCAGAGTTTGATCTCCGCCGATCCGAAGGCGGTCATCGGCGACAAAGTTACGGCCTTTTCGAAACAGCTCTTCGGCAACCCGACCTGGCCGATTGTTTCGAAGAAATTCGACAATCTGAATCCGATTCCGCATCACCTTCACTGGTCGAAGTGGGAAGTCTACGACATCAATTCTTTTGACAATCCCGGAGTCAGTCCGTCGCATTATCACACCACGGCGATGGGTCTGTACGCGTTCGTGACGAGGGATCAGTTCCTCGCCTGCATGAAGCGGTTCGGAAAAGGCGACTACAATGGGGTTCGGCATTTGTCGCCGCACACGATGATGCATATTGATGACGGCTTCGTGATGCCCAACGGCGTACTGCATTCACCAACGAACCTTTGCACCCACGAACTGCACGTCACAATGGATGAGCACTTCCTCGCCGAGGATCTGACGCTTGATGGACGTATCGGTGCAAAGGATGCGTTTTACGCTTGTCGGGAAGAGGACTATCCTAAGGCTCGACATGAAGACTGGGATTACCTGGTTGATAAGTTCGACTTCGCATCGAACCAGGATCCGGATTTCGTCTTGAAAAATTCGCGTCCGGCGATCCCGGCCGAAGAATTCAAGGGCAACGGGGTCGACGCCAAGTGGATCGTGTATGGGAATTTCCTCGGCAACCAGAAGTGCTCGATTCTCCGGCTCATCGTGGCACCCGGTGCCAAGACAACTTTCCGTCCCGAGTGCCCCGCGATGTTCCACACGAACGGCGGCAGCGGTCGCGTTGGAAAGCTGGCCGTGCGCTATCACCAGAATATGGTTCTCGGCGAGATCTATCCTGAGATCGGATTCATTACACAAGCGGCGTTGGCGAACGGAGGTGTGGAGATCGAGAACACGGGAACAGAACCGCTCGTGTTGACGTTTGACTTCCCGCAGAACGCGCACAGCAGGACGCCAGGTGTTGCTTCTGCCTGATCGTACACGAGCAGCGTTTTCGCTTGGTCATTGAGAAAACCTGTGCGGCAGAATTCAAACGTCGAATGAGGGAACTCAGTCGGGTGCCGGCTTGTGTTGACCGCCTCGTGCCTCCGGGGCGCGGCGGTCGCAGGCTCAGATCCTGTCACTCTGATTTTTGCTTTACCCGAACTGCCCCGATGGACGACTTTTGACAGGAGTTGATCTTCTCGACCAGTACGCTGCCGCTACTGCCCCAAGATGCAATGGCGTGTCGGACGAATGGCACTAGCGTTGCAGGCTCAGCAGGTACACTTCTGTTTGCCGGTCGCCTTCGAGAAGCCAAATTGAAACCTAAAAGAATTCGGGCGGATGCGAATTCTCACTTGGCGGCTGCGTCGTAGCGGAGGATGGTCGGCGAGATCTGCGATTTTGAGTATTCCATCGGCCAGCGAAGTTCGACCGACTTTGAATCTTCATAAGGAATGACATAGAAGACGGATTCGTCGCGAAGAGAACTCAGCGATCTTATTTTGTATTCGGGATACCATTTTTCGATACGGCGTCCAACGTCACGCTGAACGCTGCGTAGCCTCGACTCTCCTGTTAGCTGATCGTCGGTAAACTCGATCAGCCAACTGTGATTCTTCAATTCCGGATGCGAGTGCAGGACGGGCATCGATATCGTTCGATCTTCAAAAATGATCGGTACGTCATTGGGAAGATCGCCTAGCTGCGTCACAAATTTATCTCGCGTCTCATCAATCTCACGCCATTGATCACGACAAAAGGCAACAGCCTGCATAAAGATAACGCCACTGACAAACGCCAGCACAACTTGCTCACGTTTGCTGCATCGCGAAATCAATACAGCAAAAATTGGCCCGAATCCAAGCACGCCCGTCACAGCGTATCGAGTCACCAGGGCGGGTTGAATTGTCCATGACAGCAGAACAATGATAATCGGCATGAGTGACAACAGGATGCACGGGGCAAGTTGCCGGGCGTCACGGAGGTACGAACTTTGACTGGACTCCTGCGATTTGTTCAATGCGGCCGACACTACGAAAGCGATCCCACACACAATCACCGGCAGCAATGGAAATAGTGCTGATAAAAACCCTATGCTGTCGGCGACGGTCGCAGGTGAGACCCATGTGGCCTGCGAAAGCGCGGAACGCTGAATGATGAGGAACGGCAAACAACCAACCAGACACACTCCACCGGTCAGCCCTGTTACCAGAATCATTCTGAACCTGCCCTTGGTGAGATCCGGTGCCAGCAGTGCGCCGCCGCAGATCAGTCCAAGCGTCAGAATTCCAAAGTAGTGCGTGGTTGTAATAATGGCGGCCATCAGCAGTGCCATAATATTTGACAATCGGAACTGCCACGCTTTCTGAAGTCCTGCAACATCCAGGGCGACACATAACCATGCACAGGCCGCCAGCCACAGCGGATAAAAACGCATTTCCGTCGACTGATGAATCAGATGCACGCTGGACAGCATCAGCAGCACCGACGCAACACAGACCAGCAGCGGATAGCGACGACGGAGCAACGTGAATACTCCAAGGACAGCCAGCAGCATCAGACTCAATGAAAGGCATCGTAAGCTGCGTTCCGTGATGCCTCCGGGCAGATAGCGAAGTTGTCTGGCAAGCAAAATATACGTCGGCGGATTGTAATCGACACCATCTGCCAGCGCTTGCAAAGAACGTGAAGTGGAATCGTCCTGAATCAGCAGCCACGAGTGGATTTCGTCCATCCACATTTGTCGCTGCATTAAGTATCCGCCGCCGACGCACCATGCGATCGAAAGAATGATCGCCGTAAAGATCGCATATTGAAGCAGACTGGTCGATGTTGAAGGACGATGGGGAGTCATCTGATGTTGTTGTACTCTCCGTAGAGCCAATTCGTCGCGATCACGAGACGAATGCACTTTATTAGGACGGGACTTCAGTGCCGACTTGAAGACGTCTGGACGGGGCTGGAGACCCGTCCTACGGCCAAGTTCGCACCTAGTGCGAACACCCTGTCCCAACGGTCGCAAAGAAGTCGTGACCCTTGTTATCGACAAGGATAAACGCCGGGAAATCAACCACATCGATCTTCCAGATGGCTTCCATCCCGAGTTCGGCGAATTCCACAACTTCCACACTGCGGATGTTCTCTTTGGCCAGAATCGCCGCCGGTCCGCCAATGCTGCCAAGATAGAACCCGCCGTGTTTATGACAGGCATCGGTTACCTGCTTGCCGCGATTCCCCTTCGCAATCATCACCATGCTGCCTCCCGCAGCCTGCAGTAAATCAACGTACGAGTCCATTCGCCCGGCCGTTGTTGGACCAAACGAGCCACTTGGATAACCCTCTGGTTTTTTGGCGGGGCCGGCATAATACACCGGATGCGCTTTGAAGTATTCGGGAAGGAGCTGGCCAGCATCCAGACGCTCTTTCAACTTCGCATGGGCGATGTCGCGAGCGACCACGATCGGGCCAGTGAGCAACAGACGTGTCGTCACCGGGTATTGATTCAAGTCGGCCAGAATCTGTGCCATCGGCCGATTCAGGTCGATGCGCACGGCCCCTTCGTCCTTGCGATGTCGCAGTTCTTCAGGAATGTACTTTAATGGTTCAGTTTCGAGCTGCTCCAGAAAAACTCCGTCCTTTGTGATCTTACCCTTGGCCTGTCGATCCGCACTGCACGAAACGCCAATCCCGATCGGTAGTGATGCACCATGTCGAGGCAAACGAATGACTCGTACGTCCAAAGCAAAATATTTCCCGCCAAACTGTGCGCCGATGCCGCAGGTTCTGGCGGCGTGCAACATCTTCTCTTCCATCTCGACGTCTCGAAACGCTCGCCCGAGCGCGTCGCCGGTTGTTGGAAGCTGGTCAAGATATTTCGTCGACGCGAGTTTGACGGTTTTCATCGTCGCTTCAGCGGATGTCCCACCGATCACAAAGACGAGGTGATATGGAGGACAAGCTGCAGTCCCCAGTGTCAGCATCTTTTCCGTCAGGTAGTCGACGAGCGATTTTGGATTCAAAACCGCGCGGGTTTCCTGATAGAAGTAAGACTTATTCGCCGAACCGCCACCTTTGGCGATGAACAGAAATTTATAGTCGTTGCCGTCGCAGGACATGAGTTCCAGCTGAGCCGGCAAATTCGTATTGGTATTCTTTTCATCCCACATCGTCAGCGCGGCGTTTTGGGAGTAGCGAAGATTATTCTCGGTGTAGGCATCATACACTCCGCGTGAAAGTGCCTCTTCATCACCGCTCGACCAAACCGCGTGCCCTTTCTTTCCCTGGACAATCGCAGTGCCTGTGTCCTGGCAAAACGGCAACACTCCAGCGCTGGAGACGTCTGCGTTTTTCAACATAGTCAGCGCGACCATGCGGTCGTTGTCGGACGCTTCCGGATCGTCAAGAATCGCAGCGACCTGTTTTAAATGCGCTGGACGCAGAAAGAAGTTGATATCGTGAAAAGCCTGTGAACAGAGCAGTGTTAGAGCTTTCGGATCGACGCACAGCACGTCTTGCCCCTCAAACTGGAGCACCTTTACGTGGTCCTTTGTGAGCAGTCTGTACTGTGTTTCGTCGGTTCCCAGATCAAACAACGGTTCATACACAAATGGAGCTGTTGGCACTGCAGAGTTCACTGTAATTAAAGAGTAAAGGTCAGACTTTGGAGATGCGAGTTTCACATGACAGCATTCCCAACTATTTTGTGGCAGTCGGCAGGTACATGCGGATGCACACCGGCTTGCCGACCTGAATAGAATCACCTGTCGGCGACAGTGAGCCTTTTCCCTGGTCGATGGCGAAGACGACCACGGAATCGGACTCCTGGTTTTCCGCCAGCAGCCATTTGCCACTCGGATCAATATAGAAGTTCCGCGGAATTTTGCCGCCGGTAGGTTTGTTTTCAACCCACGTCAACAGGCCGGTCATTTGATCAATCGAATAAACCGCAATCGAATCCGGTCCACGATTGCTGATATAAAGAAACTTGCCGCTTGGATGACACAAACATTCGGCCGTGCTGCGACCGCCTTCGAACCCATCCGGAATCGTCGTGATGTCCTGAATTTTCGTCAGTCCTCCGGTTTTCGCATCTCGCTTGAATGCTGTGGCAACCAAGGTGGTTTCGTTGTTTGTATAAGCGAAGTTACCAGATGGATGAATGGCAAAATGTCGCGGGCCACCACCATGGGTCACGCTGACTGACGGAGGGTCGTTTGGCGAAAGCGTCGAATGTTCAGCATCCAGTTTGTAGATAAAGATTTTGTCCAGTCCCAGATCTGCCGCGTAGGCAAATTTGTTGTCACTACTGATGTTGATCGAATGTGCTCTGGGAGTCAGTTTGGCATCTTTTCGAGATGCGTCTTCGTGATGAATGTTGCTTGTGGCTCGAATGGGTATTGAACACGGCACTGCGCCACCAGTCGGAGTGGAAGCCGCTCGGCGTAAACATCGATGTCGCGGTCAATCTTTCCACCATCACGCTGGGCGATGCCGAACTGCCGGGAATAATCGGCCAGGCGCTGGGTACCTGGC
>JANOZG010000969.1:0-18598 GCA_031429275.1 Planctomycetota bacterium | reverse complement strand
GCTCAATTCAATTGGGGCAGGTAAAATTGTTCCTGTCGCTCGGCTGTTTTATTGAAATATCGAGCAAAAACCCCGTTATTTCGGGTCATATCCGTTAGGCAGGCGGATTCCAACCGCTTTTCTCGCCACACGAGCTAACTTAATTTGATCCAAAGTACCTTAAGCTGCGTTTGACTGGCTCAAGATGCCAAGTGATCGACGTTACGACGTGAAATTTCTGAAGCTGTTTCACAGTTCAGAGTGTGGGAGATGCAAGTATGTCAAATTCGTCAAATCTAATCCTGGGGACCGGCCGTCGAAACTCAGGAGCTGGATTGCTGGCTGTGATGTTGCTGTCGGGCGTCGCGGTAGCCGTGAGCTGGATGGTCTATTCCAGCTTTCGCATCGATGTTGGCAGCGGCGAGATCGCAGTCCTGACCCACAAGGTTGGCTCTGATCTGCGGAACGGCCAGGAAGTCGCACCGGATGACAGTTACAAAGGCATCCAGAAGAAGGTGCTGACGGAAGGTCGCTACTTCTACAACCCGTATTCATGGTCATGGGAAGTTGTGAAGCAAGTAGAGATCATGTCCGGGGAAATGGGCGTGATGATCAGTCTGACCGGTGATGATCTGGGCTATGGCGAGTTTCTTGCCAAGGTGGATAACAAGGGAGACGCAACCACCAAGGGCATCATGCCAGGCGTTTTGAATCCTGGACGATATCCGATCAATCCGTATGTGTATTCTGTGGAAGTCCACAAACCGATTTCGATTCCGGCGGGATTCAAAGGTGTTGTTACGAACCTTGCTGCACCTTTGGCTTCTAAGCCAAATCGGCTGCTTGTCGACTCAGGTGAACGCGGAGTTCAGGAAGCCACACTTGAACCTGGGACACATTATTTAAGCCCATATGTCTACCGTGTTGATCTGGTTGACTGCCGCAGTCAGCGATTCAATCTTGGCGAAGAAGGCGATATGGGATTTCCATCGAAGGATGGGTTTTGGGTGAGTCTGGACGGAGTGATCGAATTTCGCGTGGCCCCAGAAAAGGCAGCCGAGGTCTATGTGTTGTTCAATCAGAACGACAACGGCCCGGCTATTGACGAAGAAATCGTCAAGACAGTCATTATGCCAAACGCTCGCAGCTTCTGTCGGCTGCAGGGATCAAATTCATCAGGTCGCGAGTTCATCCAGGGCGAAACTCGGAAACAATTTCAGAATGCCTTCGAAGTGTCCATGCGAGAAGCGTGTCAGCCTTTGGGAATCGAAATCATTCAGGCGCTGATTACGCGAATTCGACCGCCGGAACAAATTGCTCTGCCAGTGCGAACTCGTGAAATTGCCAAGCAACAGGAACTCCAATTCCAGCAGCAGACATTGCAGCAGGAATCGGAACAGAAACTAGCCATCGGGAAAGCGATGGTGGATCAGAAGCAAGCGTTGGTCGGTGCGCAACAGAAGGTCGTGCAGATTACGACTCAGGCTATGCAGGAACAGGAAGTTGCCTTAACAAAAGCCAACGAAAACCTGGCCGTCGCACAATTGAAGCTTGATGCCTCAATCGACGAAGCAGCCGCGATCGAAGCTCGCGGCAAAGCTGCTGCGGACGTGGTTCGCTTTGACAACGAAGCAGAATCCGCTGGCTGGAAGAAAGCTGTTGAAGCTTTCGATGGAGATGTGAAGAGTTACGCTCAGTATGTGATGTTTCAGAAACTCTCGCCAGCCTATCAACGCATCATGGTGAACACGGCCGACAGTCCAATCATGACGATCTTCGAAGCGTTCAACGATACAAGTTCTGCGAACAAATCGCAGACTCCGTTATTGCCAAATCCGTCACCAGTTCCTTCGGCCTCTGAGACAGCGGTGGCGACAGAATCAGAATCTGAAGTATCGCCTGTGGAACCACCTGTCAAAGCGGAAGCGATGACGGATTCACCTACCCAGAACGAACCAGAAAAACCAATAACACCAGCACCAGAGACCCCAGCACCAGAGACAACTCCAGCAGCAGAGACAACCCCTGCGGCAGAGGCAGAACCTGAAACAGAATAGTGAATGCTCGAACAAGTGCTGCCGCATTAGACGCCGCGTGCCGGCGTCCGGTTGGTGACAAAACCTCAGGGTAACTTTCTGCGGCTTATCGAAACAAGTTCATCTGAATTCAAGTTCTGCAGAGATATAAGTGAGAGACCTTTATGAATTCATCTACAAGCAAACAATGGTCAAGATTTGGCCTTGCGATTCCGGTCGTAATTGTCATGTTCTTTGGGCTGGAAATGTTCCAATGGACATTCAATCGCGTCTACGTTCCACAGGGGCATAGCCTGGTTCTGAGATACAAGGGCCCGCCGCTGCCGTTTTTGCCCGGCAATCGCCCGGTTGCACAGCCGGGTGAATTCGCGAAGGTTGACGAAAACGGACGGCCTATGGAAATCGGGATTCTTAAAGAGATGCGTGGACCAGGACGGCACTTTTTGTGGATCGGCTGGTGGGAAACGAAACTGATTCCTGACGTTACCGTCAAACCCGGCGAAGTGGCCGTGGTCTCCAGCAAAATGGGCGCAGACTTGAAGAACGGACAGTTCCTTGTCGATGGTGATTTGGATGAAACGACTCAGAAAGGCATTCTTCGCAAGGTGTTCGGACCGGGAACTTATCGCATCAACGATTACGCATACAACGTCAAAGTCATCAAGGAAGAGACGATCAAGTCTGGCCAGCAAGTGAAGCACGCTGGCTGGGTTGCGATCCCCACGGGATACGTTGGTGTCGTCACTAACTTAACCGACAACCCGCTTACGAAGACAGTCCCCGGCATTCAGGACGATGTGCTGCAGCCGGGCTTGTATCCAGTCAATCCCAATGAACAACACGTCGATATTGTCGGTGTTGGCTACGCGGAAAAGTCGGTCAAGACGAATCTCAAGAACGTCGATGGCAAACCAATCCTGGACGAAAGCGGCGAACCCACCGTTGTGGATGATGAAAGCGGAATTTCATTCCCGTCCAATGACGGCTTTCGCATTCATATGGACTTCACGGCTGTCTGGGGCATCATGCCAGAACAGGCCGCAGACGTGATTCGAAAATTCGGCACGCTGGAAGCCGTCGAAACTAAAGTCGTCCTGCCACAGATTGAAAGCATCTGCAGAAATCAAGGTTCATCACTCGGCGCAGTCGATCTTCTGGTCGGCGATACACGTCGTAAGTTCCAGGAGGAAGTGTCAAGTACTTTTGAAAAGATCCTGAAAGACAAGGATCTGAAACTGTTACACGGATTCGTGCGGAACATTCACATTCCGTTGGAAGTGCGTAAGCCCATTCAGGAAAAATTCGTGGCTGACGAACTGAAGCTCACACGCGACCAGGAATTGCTGACCGCCGGAACTGAGGCTGAACTTCGTGAGGCTGAAAAAAAGGTGGAACTCGAAACGGAACGCATCCACGCTGAGACCAAAAAGCTCGTCGCTACGGCCGAAGCCGAAGGTGGCAAAGAATCGGAAGAAACCAAGGCGGAAACGTTGAAACTAGCCGCTGTGATTGCCCGAAAGACGGCCGAGCTCGAAGCACAGGCAACTGTGACACTTGGGAGAGCCAATGCCGGTGCTAAACAACTTGAGACCGAAGCAAAGTCTGAGTTGTTCGGACTTGCGGTGTCCGCATTCGGGTCAGGTTCCGCCTATAACCAATGGACATTCGCCACTGGTCTGCCGGAAGACATCCAACTTGATACTCTTTACGCTGGCGAAGGCACATTCTGGACAGACCTGAAAGGTTTCACCGACGTCATGGTCGGCAAACAGGCGCAACAGCAGCAACAGCCGACGAGTTTGAAGAAATAGCGTTTGTTTCCACAAGCATCGCCTCATGTTTGACAGATGCAATGCCAACCCACGTTCGCAGGTTGTCAACCATGACGATTAACTAATGCGACACAGGGATTGTCGCGTTGTCCGCGCCGCCAACAAGAATGTTGCCGGTGATTTGCTGATCAGGAATCAAACACACGACGTACGTATTGCGTCCGTCTTCAATGTGGACTGGCACCGTATGAGGCGTTCCGGATGCGCCATCGTGTGCAAGTCGAAGACTCGCAGACCATTGTCCGGCGGGGAGTTCAGTCCGAGCGATATCAATGCGAGCTGGAAGCAATCGCCATGAACGAGTATCAGCCTGTTCCATGGCCTCCCAGACAACACCAGCGACATTGATCCCCAGATCGACGAACGTATTGTTATGAATTTGCTGGGCTTCCTTCAGGACGTACACGGCACCCTTTTTCATGACACGCCGGGTTACGGCTTGCGCGATTTCTTCGTCGCGATGTTCGTGATAAGAAGCGATCGCAACTTCATTCACGTCTACAACTGTCGAAAATGTCAACGGTTTTGATGCTGCGCCCGCAGCGCCGGGTGGTCCCACGAAACACTGCACACTTCTCGTCGGCAGCGTGTTACCATAGATTTCCGGTCGCGCGATCTTAACGGGCGCGATCGTGGGAGGCAGCGTGTGTTTGCCCGTCGCGCTGATAATCCGGTCGGCAATCAGCAATGCGGCAGATGTTGCTTCAGCCGATTCCGAAACCCATAGAGGCGCTTTGCCAACCAGCATTATGACGTGCAATGTTCCGTTGCCGGGCTGACAGCGTGTTCCAAACTCACCGTATGATGATGCTTGATCCTCACGGCGAAAAGCCGGATTCCAGAATCCGATGTCGTTCAACGCCTGTTCCGTTTCGTCATGACGCATCGTATGTTCAGACTGCACCGCAGTTGACAGATAAGAACTCAACGCCAGCGTTTGATCCAGCGGCGCGGCCACGATGTTGGCTGTGGGGCGTGGCACAACATGGCTCACGGGCGAAATCGCATCGATCTGGTCCGGCGTCGGAGCCGTTTCGGCAAGCTGATTGGATTCAGATGCCTTTTTGGCGGCGTCTGCCAGCATGGCACGACGGCTGTTTGCAGCCTCCGTCGCCTGCAGCGAATAGGCAAATGCGTCCTGTCCATCGCCGAGCACACTGGTCAGCAGCGCCATGTTTAGAATCATACGGCGTTCGAAGTCGCGGCCGGAGTAGGCGATCGCGCGGGAGTCAGTCATCATCGATGCCGCGCGTTCAGTGACATCTTTTTGTTCCAGATGTTCCAATTCGCGCCGCAACGTGCGAAACCGCGATTCAGCCTGAGTCACATTTCCGGATGCCAGGTCCAGAATGCCAGCGTCCAGCTCCAGAAACTTTTTTTCTGTGCGAGACTTATCCTGTGATTCCTGGAGTGCAGCTCTGGAAACCTGAATGTCACCGTGGCCAAAACTTGCGATGGCGGCTTCGTGTGACTTCTGCCAACCGTGACAGCCGCCGAAAAGAAGAACGACGCTCAGCCACGCGATGCAGTTCCCGCAGCCCTGAGCAAATCGCCTCAGCCGTAGGAAGAATCGCGGAGGATGGCCGACGGCGTCGCACATTTGAATCAGCGCTTCAGCTTGCCAAGAAATGTTTTTGCATAACCTTTGCGCAACATGGCTGAGTCTTTTTGTGATTCACCCGTGTGGATATCCAGCAGTTCCAGAGTCAGCAGATAGTCACGCTGGTAATCGCCATTGCTGGTTGTCGTTCCGGATGTGATGCTGGCGAAAAGCAAATAATCGAACGGCTGGTCAACTCGTTCCAGCGCCATTTGCAACTCACGCTGCTTGGACGGAAGCACAAGTGTTTCCGGGCGGCACCGGCATGAATCCATCGCAGCCTCTACGTAGCGACGGCTGATCATCTTGAATTGCGGATCCTGCGAAATCTGCGAATCGATGTGTTCGTAGATCTGTTCTTTGAAGTCGCCAATCTCTTCGCTGCTGCGATTCTCGACGCCCACGAAACACACCGTGCGAGATGCTGTGCCTTCTTCGTTTACGGTTGTATGCGACGCCTGATGGATGGTGCTGCAGGATTTTGCAAGCAAGCGGCAGACGGATTCGTCAATGAGCGGCTTCCATGTTTCGGCACCGGCCGTGTGGCTGCCGACCATGTCTTTGTCGTTCTGGCTGAGCACGCGGGCATGTTGGCGATTGCGGCATCCTGAAATGCCCACACATGCAGTGAGTGAAAAAACTAAACCAACAACTACCCAGTATCTTGCCATGACCCTATGGACTCCATTCCCGTTGAGACAATCTCGGTCGCCAGGAACATCCTGTCTGGCGCGCATCACTCAAAGTGGTGGCAGATTGTTTCACACTGGAAAGGATATCGGTTTTCAAGGGATCAATGAAAGACCGTTACCCCAGCTGGGAACGAAAAAAAGCTCCGCCGAAACAATCGACGGAGCCCAGGAAGGAGTACTTATTTGCGAAGTCTGCATGGAATAGGCAGATCAGGATGTTTTTGGTTGGGATGGGAGGTCTAATGTCATGTTGGCGAACGGAAGTGCGATTTTGAGCTGAAACTCGCCGTCCCCGCCCAGTTTTTGTGCCATTTCGCCCAGTTCCATACTTCCGACAGCTCGATAGGCATCAACCAGTTCTCGCCAGGCAAAGCGTCTAATGGGAGATGGCATGATTCGAGCCGCTTTTTCTAAGTGCGTGATCGCGTCGGTGAAGTTACCCACTTGCTTCAGGGCTATCCCGTGCATCAGTTGGGTTGGGCCGTCAAGTACGCCAGCGTCAGTGATCTTCTCCAGCTCTTCGATTGCCCGTTCTGGCAAACCCAGATCCATGTATCCATCAGCGGAAAGAAGGCGTCGAACAGTTTTGGGTGTGATCTGAATTCGCATGGTACTCGCTCCCTTTGTGTGACAGGTTTGAAACTTTGATACAGGTTTTAAACCTGGTTGTTGTCGAACTGATGAATCTTCATTCGCAACTGTCGCGCCAATTATTGAACTGGGAATATGATTTCTCGTAAGATGTTGTCACAATTGATTTTAGATTGACACGACTCCATTCTTGGAAGTTCGGACTGTCTGCCAAATCTACAAAGGAAGACCGCCCAATGCGTAAAAACCTCACAGACTATCGAGCGTTTTGCGACAGGAATTGCAATTTCTACCAGAATGAACCGGGAAATTTTCAGTTGGCAGTCGTGGGTGATAGGCTTCCAGCCTGCCATTTTGTTTCATGAACTTTGGACATCCCTGGGCCAAAGGCAGGCAGGAAGCCTGCCCCACAGGATTCTAAGACATCAAAACGACGATCCTTGTTGCTGTAGTGACCAAGGAACACAGGACAAAACTCGTCGAGAGTTGATTCGTCGTTAGTTAGATGGATTGCACTTCGATTGGCACTTCGCGCGTCACTGTGGCGGTTTCTCGACCATCATGACTTGCCAGCAAATCCACGGTGGTGATGCGTGAGATCGTCGACGAAGACCTGGATTCGAGCGGAATCAGGGGTTCGGGCTTTCTGTCCGGCGCGTGAAGTGGAAGTCGCACGGAAAACAAGCTGCCTTTGCCGAATTCACTTCTGAGCGTAACATCGCCACCCAACAATCGCGAAAGTTCACGCACGATGGAGAGTCCAAGTCCTGTACCTTCGTATTCGCGAGTTGTGTGATCGCGGCCACTAGCGTCGGAGGAACCCTGCCTGAACTTCTCGAAGATGTGTTCCTGCTCCTGCAGCGGAATTCCAATACCGGTATCGGCGACGGAAAACTCTACAAAATCCTCATCGATTACGCGTGATGATACACGAACTCGCCCACCTTCGGGTGTGAATTTGATAGCGTTTGAAAGCAGATTTGTGATGATCTGACAGATCTTACCTCGGTCCTGAAACATTTCTGGAAGCTGCGATTGCAGTGTGTCGGTCTTTAGATCGATGTTTTTTCGATCGGCCAGCGGCATAATCTGCTGAGCCTGGATTTCCACGACGTCCGAGAGATTCATTGCGGTCAGGTTCAATTCCATTTTTCCGCTTTCGATCTTTGCAAGGTCCAGCAGATCATTGATTTGCACCATCAGCGATTGGCCCGACGTCTGAATGTTCTGGACATATCTTTTTTGGCGATCGTCAAGATTTGCCGCGGTTTGCAGAATGTCACTGAAGCCCAGAATACTGTTCAGCGGTGTGCGAAGTTCGTGGCTAATCGTCGCGAGAAAATCATCTTTCAACTTATTATTGTTGAACAGTTCCATGTTCGCCTGAGCGAGCTGATCGACTTTACCGTCGAGGCTGTCATTAAGTGACCGCAGTTCGTCGTTCACTGTCATCATGTGTCGCAACATGCGATTGAACGCGTGACTGAGTTCCTCGAATTCATCTCCAGTACTGATTTCCGCTCGCAGATTCAGATTGCCGCGTGCAATTTCATCACTGACATCTTTCAGATGCAGCACAGGTTTCACAATGATGTATCGCACGATCGCGTAGGCAACCAGCATGGCCAGGAACGCCGTTACGATACCGGTCGCAAGCAGAATCGCTCGGTTGCGACTCAATTGAGCATCCACGGATTCAAGCGACAGATCAATTTTGGCAATGCCTAACAAAGGCAGCCGCGGAATCTTTTTCTCTTCGCCGATTTCGTTGACGGTTTCTGATGGCGCAGAGACAGCCTCAGCGTCCTGGTCTGGTGCAGCTTGATCAGTCTCACCGAACGTCTTAAACGCTTCTGCAAAAGTTTCGGGACGCAGGTTTGAGATACTCTCAACAGTGCCATCCGGCAAATGGCATCGCGTACAAAACCCTTTCAACCGCAATGCTGAATAATATGAAAGGGATCGAGGTTTTCCTGCTTCCGCCAGAACCACCCAGTAGTCATCTTCCTCGCGTTCTTCATCCAGAAAAATTCGCCGTGCTTCGATGCTGTTTTCGTTTTTCGAAACTTCATTAGCTGCGTTGGCAAGACTCCAACTCGAGCCGGCGAAGTAGTCGGGCTCATCGTTTGCGGTTTGATCGAAGAGCTGCAGCCAAAGGTTGGCCAGAGTGTCAACTCGTTTCAAACGCTCCTCGATCGGCGGCACTTCACTGGGAGGCGTTGAGCCAGTTTCAGCATCGGTGTCGATCAGCGTCGACTGGTCGCCAGCTGCAGGCACTTCCTGTGTCATGAACAGACGATAATGGTGCGATGCCAGAATTCGAGGGAGAAGCGACTGTGCGGCCAAAACCTGCTGTGATTCAATGAGCTTCTGCGTTCTGAGATCGTAGAGCCAAAAACTGCCAGTGATCAAAATCAGCAATGCAAACCCAAACAGAAAGCGACACTTTCTTTCGAGGCTTGTTTCACCAATAAACTTCTTTAAGACTCGATACGAAATCACGCCCGAAATCCCTCAGTCGCCGCCTGCTATCCATCTCGATACACGAAATTGTATCAAAACTGCGGACGAGTCCAAATCTGCCGAAAACGTGAATTTTGCGTAAAAGGCGAAGAACGTCTCACAAATCCTGCCGAGGTCGCGGAAGTTTTGTCAGGCGTTCTAAATCAAATTCGAAGCTGAAATCAAGATGCCTGGAGACAACCAGTTAGATCGCAGACACGGGTGCTGGCAATATCGATGGTTGCAGCCATCGGCATGAAGTGCCGATGATCAGGTCGTATTACAACCGATACATTCGTTAGAACTGTCACAATCAGTACAACTTACCAGATTGTATCAAGCATTCTCTTTCGTCTTGTCGAAAAATCGAAGAGTGGGGGTCTCTTTCGATTTCTCTCCCCACCTTGAAACACGTTGTGAGCCGGCGTGCTTACCGGAGATGAACTATGCCTCTGCGTCGATCCTTGTTGACAGTTCTGTGCCTTGCGATCTTTGGAACTGTGCCGACTATTGCGCAGGATAAAGACCCGTTTGCTGAATGGGATCGTGTTCACGCTCAGCCATCTCAAAAGAGTCGGCCCGCCGATCAGCAGAGAACCCCTTTGCTCAAAGAGACTTCATCAACCGTAGATAAGTCCACAAAAGAAAAATCTGATTCAGTAAAACCATCGGAAAAGGCAAGTGTGACATACTTCTCTGCAGCTCAGGCGACGACTCCAGCAGCGGAGCCTGCCAAGCCGAAGTCGGCTGCAGCAATTCCAATGCGAGAAAAGACACATACACGACTTGCTGTTGAACGACTTCGTGCTGAAGTTGAGTCAATAAAGGCAGAACAGCCAGTTGTCGCGAGTCAGCCGGCCGTCACACGTTCCTCAGGTGACGCCCAATCAATCGATGTTTCCCCGGCGAACCCCGGCCAGGTTTCCACAGTCGCATTGTTCACAGAAGAATCCGAAAAGCCACGTTCTCAGAGAATTCGGAACGCCGGCCTCTCGAATGATAGCGGGCCAACAGCAAGAAAGACGATTCGCTCGATTGCTGACTCCAGCGAAGCAACGGAAGACACAAATTCATTCGAAGAATTTTTAGGTACAGCAGAGCCAGCGGCAGCGAATCCGACACCGGAGCTTGACTTTGGCAGTAGAACAGAAGACGAAGCCGCAGAGCCATTGTTCGATCGTCAGAATTCGGCTTCCAAGAGCCCTGCTGCGAATCGTCCTGTAGAGGCTATTGAAAACTCTCCTGCGAAAACAGCAGACTTTAGCGCGGCTGCTCAAGCGTTGCCCGGAGTCAGCAGTGGACCTCAATCCCCAGGCGTGACACTGCAATGGGTTAATCATGGCGGATTTAATGTCGGTCAGACGTGTGACGTTGAATTGATCGTTAAAAACACGAGCCAGTCTGTTGTGCGCAGCGTGATGACTGAGGCTGTTATACCTGAGAATGTTGAAGTTGTTGAAGCACGGCCCGCAGCTGCTGAAGGCGCTGAAATGCCGACATGGACCTTTGGCGAACTACAACCGGGGCAATCCCGTTCTGTGATGCTGAAGGTAATCCCGAAAACGCGTGGCGAGGTCCGACTGGACGCTTATGTACGTTTGACAGGAACTTCCACTTCGCAGTTTTCTGTTCAGGAGCCGATGATTGGAGTAGCCGTTTCAGGACCTGAAGAAATTGAAGTTGGCCAGCAGGTCGGGTATCTCGTGCGTGTGAGTAATCCCGGAACTGGACTGGCGAACAATGTGATCATCCAGGCCGCAATTCCGGAAGGACTTGAGCACCGAAACGGCAGCCTGCTTACAATCGAAATTGGCACTTTGAATCCTGGCGAATCACGTCAGGCTCGATTGAGTCTGACTGCTGTTGAAGGTGGCAATCAGCAACTTGCGGTGCGTGTGCTTGCAGATGGCGGGTTGTCGGATCAAACCACAACTGCAATATCCGTAGCAGAACCTCAGCTTGCGGTGACGTTGTCCGGTCCTGAAGAACCAAAGGCAGGCCGATCAGAAGACTACAAGCTGTCGGTGAGTAACAGCGGCGGCGTGCAATCGACCAATGTGCGGGCCAAGTACATTATTCCAGCAGGCTGCACATTCGTCTCTGCTGATCGCGGCGGAAAATTTGTTGAGGTCGATAACGCAGTTGAATGGTTCGTAGGCACATTGCAGCCAAACGACTCCAGCGATTTCACTATTACATTGAAAGCCAGCGAAACAGGTGAAGTTGTTCATAAGGCAGGCGTTATGTCTGAACGTGGACAGGTCACTACGTGTGTTCTGGCATCGGAAGTGATCGGTACGGCGGTTCTGGACATGAAAATTGCTGCCGATCATCGTGAACTTCGCGTCGGTCAGGAAATTCGCTGGGAGGCGGTTGTTAGAAACACCGGAACTCGCGAAGCAGCCAATGTTGGCGTTTCATGCGAGCTACCTGCCGGATTCGAATTCATTGATGCAGAAGGTCCAACGAAGTTCATTGCAGAAAATGGAGTTCTGATTTTCCGGTCAATCGCTTCCATCGATGCTGAAACTGATGTGAAGATCGTCATCCACGGCCGGTGCACTCGCGAAGGATCTCAGCGACTTCGACTACGAGTTGCCAGCGAATCAATTACGGACGCACTGATAGGCGAAGAATCTGCGACGGTCTCTCGCTGAAGAACTGTGGATGCAGCGATGTGTAGATGACAATGTCACAGATGCGGCGTACACTTGCAGAAGTTCTTCGCAGTCAATTCTTGTGGCTGCAGGATTCCCGATACAATGGAGTCTGCATGTATGTCCTTACCCTCAGCTTCACCTCAATCTTCCAATTCATCCGACAACCAGACGCCGCAGCCAGAAAACTCTGCTGCATCGACGGTTGATTCACTGAAGAATGGTCTTCTTTACGGCATCTCGCTGCCCGAACGACTTGTGCGGAGCGCTGTGGGTGTCACAGCGGGGACGGCCAAAGAAATCGCCGAGTTTGTGGTGCCGCAAGCATTTCAGGACTCAAAAAGTTACGAAGTCATGGTTCGTAACTCGCTGGGATTTCTATTGGACAACGTCGCAACTGTTTCGACAGTCAGTTCGCCACAGAACACCTCGAAAACCCCGCCGGGATCAGTTGCAAATTTAGTTGTTGACGCCGCCTCAGCTAATCCGTCGCGTTACATTGCCCGCAAAGCGGCAGGAAATTTCATCGACATCGCAGGGCTGGCGACGCTGCATGTTTCGCCTTTGTGGGTTCTGGCCATTGTGAGCGATGCGGCGTATGGAACCAAGACCTATTTAAATGAACTCGCTCAGGAACTACAGGCTCAAGGCTTGATCGACGACAGTTCCAGCATCCATAGAGTCGAAGACCTCTTCAGCGCAGTGAAGCAGGCCAGCGGTTCCGCAGCCAGTGCGTTTGATCAGCCGCCCCTTTCCCTGGACGAGTTACGAACAAGCGTTGAACAGACTCGCAAGGCAGTGAATGAAATCGACCCTCGCAGTCTGATACCAGAATCCGAAATCAATCGTTACTGGTCCGAAATGAAATCGATCGCATCGCAGGAACAAATCAGTCTGCTGGGTGTGTCGGCGGCGATTGCGATGGAGACGGTCGAGAATGTCAAGAACCTGTCGCATGGCACGCTTACCGGGTTATTTGTTGCAGGGAAGATCATCAATCGCAATATCTTCGGGCACTATTGGGATTCCCTGACACATATCAACGAGCAAGGCCTTTGGAATTCGGTACGCAGTACATATTCGCCTTATGTTGACTTAGCGTGGGGCAACTTTACGTCATCCAGAAAGACATGGACAGAGACTGTACTTGACCCCGGGCGATTCACCAGGATGCTGAACTGGATCGTCCGATTGCTTCGTGGAAAATCAAAGTAGGTTAAGGATCGCAGGGCCAATTCGATCTTCTATTTCGTGGCGACTTTCTTTTGCACGATGAGCAGATTTGCGTCGTACGTCAAAATCCCCAGCAGGATGGAGCATATGACGCGATCAAGATCAATGACATAGATGTGATCTGAGGAGATGGGATTGAGTTCCCATGGATCTGCGACCAACACGCTGCGTTTTTCTTTGTCGTAGCCGCACAAAACGACGAAGTGTCCGGACGGTTCGCCCTTCACATCATCAGCCATACCCGAACTGCCAATCTCCCTCGCTTCTCGATAAAGATATGTTGCACTCAAACCTGTAAGCAAAGGGATATCCTGCTTCAGATACCTTCGCAGTAAAGAAGGCGTGAGCTCCTGCATACGAACATTGCCGCCCAGTCGCAGGTACTCTACATAAGTTTTGCTGGCCATCGACAGCTTTGCACGATTTTTTTCTTTGGCCTGTTGTTCCAGCTTCTGAATCATCAGGTCGCGATTCAGCATTTCTCCGCTGGAATCGAACCAGGTAGGATCAAAAACCTGCAGGTTGAATGTATCAATAGCGACGTTAAAACCGCGTCGCAATGCGTGGCACCCCAACATGACGGCCAGCGTTCCGCCTTCCTGCAGAGCTTGCGTCTCTGCGATGACTTGACTTAGAGGCAGCTCGTCACCCAAATACCGATATACCGCATGCAGGCATGTTGGGCCGCAAGTGGTATCATTGGGCTGTGGCAGGATTTCCAGCTGAATTCGATGGTCCATGGTTTAAGCATATCCTCGATTCTGCCGGACACAATCCTGGACAAGCCACGGCACCTTGACCAATTGGCGGAATTCTGCAATATGACCGCACAAATGCCAAATACGCCCCGATCAGAACGTACTTCTGATTAACGTCGATGCTGGATACTTTGCCAACAAAACAATCGAAATTCGCCCGACTTTTCGCCGTCATATTTGGATCCGTCCATTGATTACCACGATTAAAAATCGCGAAGAGGCCATCCAGTGGCTGTACGACCGAATTGACTACGAACGAATTCGACCTTCGCCCATGTCGAATCCGTTCCGACTGGAACGCATTGAGCGACTGTTGAGGCGAATCGGATCGCCGCAGGAGAGGATTCCCGCCGTTCACATCGCCGGAACCAAGGGCAAAGGTTCAACGGCTGCGATGATCGATTCAATTTTGCAGGCTTCCGGGGTACGAACGGGGCTGTTTACGTCGCCGCATATCGAGCAATTCGAGGAGCGAATCCGTGTGTCTGGCAGAATGCCGAATCCTGATCAGTTGACTCGGCTTGTTGCAAAGCTGGCAGACTTGTTACAGGAAACGGATCAAGATTCCAAGGATCGAATTCCCACATTTTTTGAAATCACGACGCTGTTAGCGTGGATGATGTTCGACGAAGAAAAAGTGGAAATCGCCGTGCTTGAGACAGGGCTTGGCGGTCGCCTCGATTGTACAAACGTCTGCCGTCCGCTGGTGAACATCATTACGAGCATCGGTCTCGATCATACGCATATTCTGGGCGACACGATCAGCTTGATCGCTGCCGAGAAGGCCGGCATCATGAAAGCTGGAGTGCCTGTTGTTGTGGGACAACTTCCGGAAGTCGCCGAACTTGTTGTCACAGCCAGAGCTTCAGAGCTGGGATGTCGGCAGTTCATTTGCGGACGGGAATTTGCCTGGCATATTGATCACAACGACAATCAACTGAGTGGTCGAAAACGATCACAGAAGATTTTTGTGCTGACGCCGTCAGACAGCTACGATGGCCTGACGATTCCGCTGCTGGGTAATCACCAGGCTCACAACGCCAGTCTTGCAGTTATGGCCGCTGAGATTTTGCGAGATAAGGGCTACCGCCAGATCGATGCGACAACCATTTCGCAAGGCCTGCGTTCGACATACTGGCCGTTGCGTTTCGAGGTCTTCGAAAGGCACCCAACAATTGTGCTGGATGCGGCCCACAATCCGGATTCCATGACGGCTGTCGCGAGCGTGTTGAGTGGTTCGGAATGGCTGAATCGACGCCGTGTGCTTGTATTTGCCGCATCCGCCGATAAGGATGCGAAAGCAATGATCGAGATCATTCGCCCACACTTTGATCACGTAGTCTTCACGCGGTTCCTTGGGAATCCTCGAAGTCGCGCGCCGGAGGAATTGCTGGCGATTGCTGAATCGTTTGCCGATGACGCAAACCCCGCGACGCGTTGCTGGACTGCTCAAAGTCCCGCGGAAGCAATCGAACAGGCAGAAGAACTCGCCGGTCGCAACGGACTGGTGGTGGTCACCGGTTCGATTTTCCTCGCCTCAGAAGTCCGATCGCTACTCGTGTGAGACGAAGGAAGTTCATTTTTCGAAAACGGCAACGCTAAAAAACATCACCCCAAGTCGAACTTAGGTGCGGAGAAATCATCATCAGATGTTTCTTCCTCAGTCGGTTTTGGGCGATCTTCAGCCGTAGATTTGGTTGAAGGCGGTATGTAGGTGATCGTTTTCTCCGCATCTCGCGAGACCTTGTGGAATTCCTCCTGGAACCCGGAGATTCCCTTTTTGAATTCGGCGAAACTCTTGCCGGCATTGCGAGCGACATTTGGCAGGTTCTTGCCAAACAGCAACAGCGCAATTACGCCGACGATCATCAGTTCCATGGAACCAACACCAGGTATTCCGAACATGGCAGTCACTTCGTATTAGTAACGGTATACGCAGATGATCACGTTTCCGGAAAGAAACGTATCCCAGAAATCAACTACTCATTGCATTCGCGAGAGACGTATCGTGCAATCCAAACAAAGAAGACGAAGGTCAGTCAAACGAGTTAGAAAAGTCTCGGCAAAACAGAATACTCCAACTGCGAGTTGGCTTTGCCTCGACAGTTAACTATGGCAACTTGTCGCCGGACTTGTCGTCATCTTCGTTCATTCCTTTTTTGAACTGCACGAGACTCTGTCCCAGCGATCGCATTGTTCCTGGCAAGCGGTTGCCAAACAAAACCATCACAATGACCATGACGATTAGCAACTCGCCAATCCCAGGTGTCCATGCGAGCATAGGCTGAAGCATGATGTCGAAAATTGAATTGATCATGGCGAGACTTCCACAAACAGTTTTTTCAGGAACACACGAACTGCCACTATCTTACCGATTCAACGCGCCGAGTGACAAAGCTGACATTCAAAATTGCCATTCTGGCTGAGGTTTCGTCCGGAAAACCGGCACACTCCCGCAAATGCGAAAAGTGTGCCATATTTGTGTCATTGATCAACATCGGTGGTCTCCAGAATCCACGAACTTAGTCAAAGGACTGCTTGGAATGTGTGTTTGATCCCGTTCGGCGACTATACTATGTCACGAGAAACTAGGGAAATAGGATCGATAGACCAAGAATCTTCGCCGCGAATTGGCGTGCAATGCCCCCCATTGAGAATACCAGGCTTCGACAGGACAATACGCAGAATGGAACGTGTCATTGGTACGGACGAACTTCAGTCAGGAGAACGTCGCAGCATTTTTGTTGATGATATTCCGGCTCTAATTATTCGGATCGAATCAACATATTTTGTCATTGAAGACGTCTGCTCACACGACGGGCAGCCGCTAACCTCAGGCCCGATTGAAGGCTGCACCATCGTTTGTCCGCGCCATGCAGCTCGCTTTGACCTGGCGACTGGCAAGGCTCTTTGCATGCCAGCAACAGATTCAATTCGCGTTTTTCGCACAGAAATTCGAGATGGAGCTGTTTGGGTAGAACCCTTCTAGTTGTCTTACCAACAATAGCAGTCACCGTTCGTTCCGCGAAGATAGCGTTCTTTCTCGGAGCGCTAGGCGACTTTGGGATACTTACCTGGCCAGCGATTCCCTGGGAATTGCACACCGGAACGTTTTTTCCTCCACACAAACTTCAAACAAATTTCGTGACCGGACTCGCATATGGCAACTGCCGAAGAATTGATTGAGGCGCTGAAGCAAGTGATAGACCCTGAGCTGATGGTCAACATTGTTGACCTTGGCCTGATCTACGCGGTGAATGAAGAAGACCGCAAAGTTTCCGTCGAAATGACACTCACCAGTCCCGCATGCCCTGCTGGCCCGCAAATTGTGCAGCAGGCTAAAATGGCACTCGAACGCCTCGATGATGTGGATGAGGCGACTATTACAATCACCCTATCGCCACCATGGACTCCGGATCGAATGACAGACGATGCAAAGGATATGCTTGGTATTTTTTAGGCATGAATAGCGGGTCCTAACGCTTGGCGGGAAAAAAATCCAGCATTGATTTGCTTCTCAAAGCGCGAACTTTTTGTTTGCGGAGCGGTCCGGACCTGAAACTGCTTGCGAAATGTCGGCCCAAAGCTAAACTTCGCAGCCGCCGCGAGCCGAATAACGACTCGGCTGTGAAATCGCACTCGTAGCTCAATTGGATAGAGCATCGGTCTACGGAACCGAAGGTTAATGGTTCGAGCCCATTCGAGTGCACTGAAAAAGACTGGTTTTTTGAAACAAAAACGCCAGTCGCCAAACTTAATGGCACGGAATTCGGCACGGAATTCCAAAATTGCGATTCTGTAAATAAAATGGTCACGGTCAGCGCCAACTGACCGTGGCCCAAGCAAACCCTTCGGGCTGCTCGTGTGGATCTTCATCACTCGTAGCTGGAAGGTTCTTTATGGCTCGTCTTGCAACGCCTTGGTTTCGCAAGGCCCGTGGAGCAAGGTGTTCAGCACAATCTTGGTGCTGACAAAAAGGAAGCGTTCGAACGCTTCTATCAGCTGATGAGACACCCGCAGAAGCGCGTTGTTTCGTGCCAGGCTTTGGTGGCGGTCTGGTCATCACCACATGGGAAAGCGGATGTCGTCCTCAGGAATCGTTGAGAGTTGAGGCTCGACATGTTGATACTGATCAGGCTGCCGACACGCATAAGATTCCGCCTCGCCCTATCAGTTTCAAGGGAACCCTCCAAACACTGGAGGCATTTCAACCCTTGATCGCTTATCAGGACGGTCGTGGCTCAGACCACCGGGATGTGCTGTATGGCGAGCGGCAGATAAGAATTTACCAGCGATGTGCAGTACGACGGACATCTTGTCCGTCGATGACACGGCGCGACGGACAAGATGTCCGTCGTACCGGTAAGAACTCATCTGCCGCTCGCCTATCAACAGTTGCTTGAAGCCATTGTGGTGCATCGCGTTGCCGATCGACCGGATCGTTTCGAACCGCGCGCAAGAAACAGAAATCCCAGAAAATCCGACATGATGATGAAGCCACGACATGAGGCCAAACGTGAAATATTCAAGCGAAGAAGCGATAACTAAGTGCCATTCGTGTGTCGGACCGGAGCATCGAAGGGAGCTTCTGTTCTGGCTAAGATCGTGACGACCGTGGCTCTTAACAAAGTCTGTTGGCATGGGCGCGACACCACTGGGTGGCACTTCCACGGAGTGGGAGTGGAGCCCCAATCTTGTTAGAATCGCAACTTGTGCTT
>JANOZG010000968.1:0-10885 GCA_031429275.1 Planctomycetota bacterium | reverse complement strand
GTGTCGCTTGCTGGCGAAGTTGTGCGAGAGATTCGGCGGAGACAAATGCTGCGTGGGGTGTCAAGATGACACGTTCGTCGCGATATAGGGGCTGGTTCAAATCCGGTGGTTCGGGTTCGAAGACGTCCAAAGCGGCTCCGGCGAGCTTGTTGGTGCGGATTGCATTCCATAAGGCGAAGGCATCGATCAGCCCGCCACGTGAAGTGTTAATGACGTAGGCTGTTGGCTTCATCAGGCGCAGACGTTCGGCGTTAATCAGATGATGCGTCTCAAGCGTCAATGGGGCATGCAGTGAAACAAAATCACTTTGGGCCAGAAGCTCTTCAAGTGAAACCATTTGGCAGTCCACTCCGTGCGAATCGCCTGAACGCGTATGGGCCATCACTTTGATTCCGATCGCTCGCAATTTCGGTACAAGTGCTCGCGCGGTGTGGCCCAGTCCGATGAGTCCCACAGTTTGCGAAGACAATCGCCGCATCGTCGTTGCCGCGCCCAGATTGTATTCGCCTTGTTTCGTGCGCCAGTGAAAGAATCCAATTCGACGGGCGCACGCCAGCAGCAACCCCAAGGCGTGGTCGGAGACTTCCGAGACGCAGTAGTCAGGGCAATTCGTGACGGGAATTCCCAATTCTGTTGCGACACCGACGTCGATGTTGTCGAGTCCTATTCCGAAGCGGGCGATGATTCTGCAGTTTGTGCAACTTCGTATGACACGTTCTGTGACGCGAGCCCAATTTGTGCCGATGGCGTCCACGTCTTTTGCCAGTTCCGCCAGCGTAATTTCGTCGGTTGCTGTTGCTTCGATGAGTTCAGCGCCGGCGTCAGCAAGAATCGCTCGCTCGATTTCGAAATCCGGCCATGCGCGGTCGGTGATGAGCACGCGGAAGTGAGTTTTCATTATTCAGGTCCAACTGTATGACAAGCAAACGTGTTCAATTCCTGGCGAGTTATGTATGTTACTTGGCAGCACCGCTCGGATCACAATGAATGTGCCATCTCTCTGCGCTTGTTGCTGCGGATGATGATTGCCAGTTTTTGCGGTCCCAGTGACTGGCAGTTTTTCTCGGTTGATGAATGTTAATCCTTGTGGGCTCATCACGCGGAGCGATGATGGCTACATGGGCGATGGATTCATTGCGTGGCGACTTGCTATCGCATGATCCCGAGGCCATTATTCGTTTCGGTTCGATACACGTACCCACCTTTTTGAACGAGTTTGAATGTCCATGATACTGCATTCCAAAAGCCTTCCGGGCTGCGTCTTCTGTCTGGCGAGTGCCATTCTCGGGCTGACAATAAACTCTGCCCGTTGTGAGGACTACATCGAGAAGCCTGGCACCGAGGGTAACGGTAATCAGGTCGTTGGCCCAGATTACAAGATCGATCTCGATCTGACAGACAAAGGTAATCCAAAAGGCAAATACTTTCAGTTTTCGATGCCGCTGTCGGACAGCAAGATTTTCCGTGGTGATGACTCAACTCTGGATTCCCGAAAGCCCGTGAGAAAAGAGCGGAAGATTTTTGTCTATGTCCCAGCGGCCTACAAAGATGGAACCAAGGCACCGATTCTTGTCATGCATGATGGGCCGGGTCAAATGAATCTGGTCAGGAACGCTTTAGACAATCTCACAATTTCCAAAGATCCGAATCGTATGCTGCCAGCCTTTATTGCGATCGGCGTAGAAAATGGCGGTGACGACAGCAAGGGCAGTCAGCGAGGTCTGGAGTATGACACCATGTCCGATCGCATGGCTCGATTCATCAATGACGAAGTGCTGCCAGCAGTTCTCAACAATGCTGAGATCAAAGTGGCGTATCCGAAAATTGCCTTCACAGAAAATCCCTGGGGCAAAGCGGCTATGGGATGCAGCTCCGGCGGCGCTGCGGCGTTGACAATGGGCTGGTTTCGACCGGACTTGTTCCGTCGTCTGATCACGTATTCCGGCACGTTCGTAGATCAGCAGGACGACGATGCTCCGGAGGAAGCAAAGTATCCGCTTGGCGCGTGGGAGTATCATTCCAGTATGCAGCTGATCGAAAACAGCGAGAAAAAACCACTGAGAATCTTCACGCACGTGTCTGAGTTTGACAATCGAGCCAAAGATGCGGAAGAGACCTATCACAACTGGGTGATGGCGAATGAACGTACCGCCGAAGCGTTGAAGGCCAAAGGCTACGACTATCGTTACGTCTACAGCAAAGCGACGAAGCATTGTGACGGCAAAGTGTTTGAGCTGACTCTGGCTGATACACTTGTGTGGACATGGCGCGGGTATCATGCGGAGTGACGCCGCAATCACTCTGCGCAATCACTCATCGCCCTTCGCCCACTGCGCGTACGGCACGGGGCTGAGGAATGCCTGATTTTCGAGCGGGGCGGCTTTGCCGAGTTCGCTGATGAAAGGCGTCAGGAACAGGAAGCCGGAGTAGCCGAACAGCAGCGGAATCATCAGGAGTTTGATTGACCAGCGATACGGCCACCATGCTGGCTGCATCTGCTTCATGCCTCGATGATACGCCCAGGCGACAAGAACTCGCGCCGGATATGTGAGGATGATAAAAAACGGAGTCAACACAAGCAGTGCGTCCGCCGGCAGCAGCTTGACTTTCGTCAGGTACAGAGGAAAAGTCATCGCATACATTAACACGGTTGTCAGCATCCATACTAACGGCGTGCTGCGGATCACTCGCCGCGCGGCACTGACGGCGAAGATCGAACGAAATCTTCCGGTCACCGCTTGATGCACCTGGAGTTGCGGCAACCATGCAGCAACAGGCATCATCAGCACAACACCCAGAAACGAAAGGATGCCAAAGACAGGATTCGTTCGTCCTGGAGCGGAATAGGCGACTAACAATCCGGCCGGAATGATCAGCCACAGGACTGCTCCAAGGAATGCCTTCAGTCCGATCCAGAAATGCTGAACTGGTCTGACCAGTTGTAAAACCTGTTCGGTGCCTTCAGACATTTCTTCACGGCCTTTGCGAGTGAAGATCTTGCCCAGAAACCAGATCACATTTTTGAACGGTCGCAGAAAACAACCAACGGTTCCGCCCCGTGCGATGGCAAGCATCAAGTGAATGGAAACGACGGTCTGCATGATTTGCAGAATTGTTTGCATTTGCTGAACACGTGCGTGCGATGCTCCAAGAATGACGGCCGCATCGCTGACTCGCACCGCCTGAATTTGAACAGGGATCAATATCAAAACAGAAAAGAAAACAATCACGCCAAGACGAGGTGCCAGCGCCATCAGCGGAAATCCGTCACGCAATCGACCGCTTTGAGCGACTCGCTTTTGCGGATCAATCAGATAACCAAGCGTCAGAATATTTAAACCTGGAATTGCAGCGAGAATTGCCAATACCAGAATGAGGCAACCGGTTCCGAAGGCCAGATGGACGAACCAAAACGCGGAACGAAATGGCTTCCAGATTCCGGGGAACCGGCCCGGACCCATCCGCTCTTCGATCGGCAATAAGGGTGGCGTCAGAGCTTCCTGGGGAGCATCGACGAAAGGGAATTGCTGGGGAGGCTCTGTCAGAATTGTCGACATAGACAGTATTCCTCGCGTAAATTCAGGCGTTCAGATTGGCGACGATCTTCGTTAATTCGTTGAATCTAACTCAAAATCCGGACTTAATTCCCAAGTTTCTATTGGATGATACGAAATATACAATACCTCGACATACAAGTCTGCAGTTCATCACGGGATCATGATCCATGCGTGCGATCGTTATACTTTTTGCCTTGCTGATTGCTGGCTTGGTGATGAAAGCGGTTGAGGTTGCCGGTCGCGTTGAAGATCTCACCGGAACGCCTGCCGCAGTGGTTCCTGAGCAGCAGGTTGACGCAGCAGTCAAGCGACTCAATGAACAATTTCAGCAACAGTGGCAGTCAGAAAAAGTTGATGTCGTCAATACGGTCGATGACCTCGCTGTATTTCGCCGATTGTCGTTGGCGATGTTTGGAACCGTGCCCTCGTTGGAAGACATCCGCGCGTTTGAAGCCGACCAGCAGCCAAGCAAGATCGATCGCTGGGTGGTGACGATGCTGAAGGATTCACGCTTCAACGACTATTTTGCCGAACGATTGGCTCGCAGTCTCGTAGGAGTTGAAGACGGACCATTTGTGATCTTTCGTCGCGATCGGATGACCGCATGGCTGGCCGAGCAGCTTCGCAAGGATGCTTCGTGGTCAGACGTGACGAAAGAACTGATCGCTGCTGAAGGTTTGTGGACGGATCGACCCGCAGCTAACTTCATCACAGTCGCACGAATGGAAGATGAGGACATAGACGAAAATAAACTAGCAGGCCGCACAGTTCGTACGTTCCTTGGACAGCGCATCGACTGTGCTCAGTGTCATGATCATCCGTTCGATCCTGCGTGGAAACAGAAAGACTTTGAAGGACTAGCGGCGTTTTATTGCCAGGCAACTGTAACACTTGGCGGAGTGGCTGACTTTGCGAAGGGCAAAGACAAACAAGACGTTGTCTACAAAGTCGTGGATCCAGGCGCGGAGGAAGGCCGAGTTGTGGCAGAGGCCGTGCCGTTTCATTCGGAATGGTTGCCTGCCGATGGTGGTTTAAGGCATCGTCTTGCCGAATGGGTGACTCACAAGGAAAATCGTCGCTTCGAGCGGGCAATTGCAAATCGAGTGTGGGGCTTTATGACTGGAAAACCGTTGCTGGAACCAGTCGATGATTTACCTCATCCGGTCGACGGAGAAAAAGACGCACTGGATATCCTCGGCCAGGAATTTCGAGCTCGCGGCGATCGGTTGAGTGTGCTGATTCGGATGATTGCGTTGTCGGATGTTTATCGTCTTTCTTCCGAAACAAGTGCCGACACCGAGGAGAACTATACGAAACAAGTGCAGGCATGGTCCGTATTTCCATTGGTTCGAATGCGTCCTGAACAGGTCATTAGTTCTCTGTTTCAGGCAGGTCACATTCGTACAATCGATCAAAACTCGAACCCGTTCGTGCGCGTGACGAAATTTGGCAACGAGAATGACTTCATCAGGGAATACGGAGATCTGGGAGACGACGAACTCCTGCAACAAGTGGGCACAATTCCACAGGCGCTATTGCGGATGAACGGCCGCTTTACTGCCGAACTCAGCAAAGTAGATATGCTGTCAGCTCCGTCAGAGATTATTCAATTCTCACCAGACAATGCTGCGATCGTAGACAATTGTTTTCTGACGTGCCTGTCGCGTCATCCGAGTTACGACGAACGACAGTATTTCCTGAGCTTATTAGATTCGACGATAGAAGCGGCTGCCGGGAAACCTAAGTCGAATTCCGACGTTGCTGAAGCGGATGCTGCCGAAAAGCCAAAGCGAACGCGAGCACAGGTAGTTGAGGATCTGGTGTGGACGCTATTCAACAGTCCTGAGTTTTCGTGGAATCATTAAAATGCAAACGAATCCAACTCGTCGTCAATTGCTTCAGCTTCTGTCTGCTTGCGGCGTTTCACTGGCACTACCCGGCATGACGGCGCGCGCTGCAACGCGGCGGCGCGACGAGAGACCGAAATCGCTCATCACGTTGTGGATGAACGGTGGAATGAGTCAGCTGGAGACATGGGATCCGCATTCCGGGACGAAGTCCGGCGGTGAAGTCAAGGATATCGCAACGTCAGCAGGTGACATTCGCATTTCAGAATTGCTGCCTCAAATGGCTGAGCAACTTCATTCGTGCATGCTGATTCGTTCACTCACTTCGAAAGAAGGAGATCACGAACGCGGTGCAGCGTATGTGAAAACCGGATATCGTCCGGAGCCGACATTGAAATATCCGACTCTCGGTGCCATTGCCGCGCACGAATTACCGAATGAGAAGATTGAGATTCCTCAGTATGTCACGCTGGCTCCGGAGCGCATTGTGCCGGAAGCTGGTTATCTGGGAAATCAATTCGATGCGTTTCGTGTGTTTGATCCCGGATCGGGGCTGTCAAATCTGAAGTCGTATGTCAGTGCTGAGCGTCAGACAGATCGCTTGCAGGGGCTGAACGTCGTCAGTCAGCAATTTGAGCAACGTCGGCAATTCGGAGCCAAACGCACGCTGCATCAGAACACTCTGGAACGCGCGCTGACGATGATGTCGTCGGAGCAATTGAAGGCATTTGAACTGGATACAGAAACCGCCAGCGTTAAGACTGCCTATGGTGATTCACGATTTGGACGTGGCTGTCTTGTCGCGCGGCGTCTGGTGGAAGTGGGCGTGCGTTCCATTGAAGTGACATTGCCCGGATTCGATACTCACGTGGCGAATCACTCTGGCCATGTGACGAACTGCAAAATCCTGGATCCCGCGATTGCGACGTTGATTAAAGATCTGCGCGACCGAGATTTGCTGGATTCGACCATCGTCCTATGCATCAGTGAATTCGGGAGAACTCCGGGGATCAATCCGGCCAGCGGTCGCGATCACTGGCCGAATTGGTTTTCGTGCATGATTGCAGGTGGCGGATTTCGTGAAGGAACGGTGATCGGTGCAACGCCTGCCGATGTGTTTGACGGAAAAGATTCGGAAGGCAAACTGAGACTTCCATCTGATCCCGTTTCAGTCCCTGAGTTTTACTCAACGATCATGGCAACGATGGGTATCGATTTCAGTAAAGAAATCCTCACGCCAATCGGCCGCCCGATGCGATTCGCCGATGCAAAACCGACTGCGCGATTGCTGAAAGATGACGTGGCCAGCCGAGTGATCAAGAGTTGACAGCCATGTTCGGCGAGCGGTGTGGCGTCAGCCCACTGTTACACTGCGATTATTGGTGCCTGCCGAACGTGATTTAGCGCGAGCGTGAATTGGATGCGTATACGATTTTGCCGCATTCGCGGCCAAATCGCAGGAAGCACCCAATCATACGCGACTCAAGTGAATCGCACCGATTTGGATTACCCAATCCCTTCACCGCAAATCGCAATTGTACCGGCAGGCTGACACCTGCCGCTCGCCAGGCGACGGACGGTTTGCGAATTGCATTGGTCGACTCTATCATCCGTCGCCATGACGAACGGAAGCCGCAAGTATGCTGAAAAATCTATTGTCATCGTCGGCGTCGGGCTGATTGGTGGTTCGATCGCCGCTGCAGTGCGTAAGCGGTTTCCTGAATGCCGAGTGATTGGCATCGGCCGCAATCCTGAACGTCTTAAAGCCGCCTGCGACCGAGGATTGTTAACTGAATGCTCGGATCAGATTTCGGCGGCCTCAATACCGGAAGGTAGTCTGGGGATCGTTTGCCTGCCTGTTGATCAAATTGCCTCAGCCGTATTGCAGTTGATTGACGCCGGTTGTGAACTGATCACGGATGCGGGCAGTGTCAAGGCGAGTATTTATGCCTCGCTGGGAGGTGATTCCGACAGGACATATGTCGGCTCACACCCGATTGCTGGAAGTGAACAAACGGGCTTTGAACATGCAGATGCGGATCTGTTCGTAAATCGCCTGTGCGTAGTGACACCGATGTATGCGAATTCAATTAAGACGGCCCGGGTCGTTTCATTCTGGAAGTCCATTGGTGCGGTAGTGCAGGAAATGTCGCCAGATGAACATGATCGCGTACTCGCACTGACCAGTCATCTGCCGCACATCATCGCTGCGGTGATGAGTGGCTGCGTTGCACCGGACCAGTTGCCGTTTACCGGCACAGGATTCCGAGACACGACCCGCATCGCCGCCGGATCAGCCAGCCTGTGGACATCCATTTTGCTCGGTAATGCGAATCACTGCATTGAGAGCATTGATGTTGCCGAGCGATTGTTGCGTGAATTTCGCCATGCAATTTCATCCGGTGATGCAACGCGACTGAATTCGCTGCTTGATGCATCCGCAGAGCGACGAAAACTGCTGGATCGAAAATAGACTGCTGCGGGTTCTTCAAACTTCTTATGCCAGCCAGCTTTTCCGCCGGTGCCGCGACGTATGTACTGTGCGTCCATCGCCTCGCTGAGACGTGCTTCATTCGTCTACGGGTCGCGAGGCGTGCTTTCGCGAATACTGAAACGTTCAAGTTCGAATGTCTGAAGCAGCGAAAGAATGTGTGACACACGCTCATCGGTCGATGATCCCGATCGAATGCTGACCACGATAGCACCGGCAATCAGAGCGGCGACGCGGGAAACACTGATGGGCAGGCCATATGGTTTCAGGTCGGCGAAGAACTCTTCATCGCTGCACACTTCGCCGAATTTCTGTCCCTGATAGGTGAATTCGATACCGTACAGGTCGCCGCTCCATTGGTAGTCGAACGGACCAAACAACTCCTGGCGGCTGACAATCCAGAATTTGTCGTCGTTCAGAATGATCTCATTAGCAACTGGATTTATCACCCGCGTAGCACCTACTGCACTGAAAATTAGCGTCTGTTGGCAGGCCGGTCCAAAAACCTTCCCACATTTTAGTCTGGAACTGGAGTACGATGGCGATTCGTCCGAAAAGAGGACAGATCATTTCCGGGCTTTGAAAACCCGGAAATTTTGTGGGGCTCAATGGAATGCACGGGGTTGACAAAGGATTCACTGTCTGGCTATCAAACGCGTCAATTGGGCGGGAGGTTCCCGCAAACCACACAAGATGCAGGGCTTACACGGGGTTGCAGGTCATGATTCTGACATTAAAAGCAGACGAAATCACAGAAAACGAAGCCACGATGTTTGGCAGCATCGATCCTTTTGATGCCGCAGGACTCGGAATCAGTCCAAGCCTTCGCGGCGATGACGATGATGATTTCGACGAAGATTTGGGCGACGAAGAAGTCGAAGACGACGATGATGATGAAGACTTCGAAGACGAAGTCGAAGATGAATTTGAAGACGATGATGACTTCGAAGATGATGACTTTGAAGACGATGACGACGACGACTTCGACGACGATGATGATGAAGAGGAAGAAGAAATGGAAGACGACGATCTGTAGTCAATTCCACAGTTGATTTTGTGCAACTCTGATGCGAGTAGTATTTGGATCAGTTGAAGTCGTCAGCGTCTGCATGTAGCCTTCAGGGCACTCCGCAATCGGGGTGCCTTTTTTTGTGGGATTTCTAACGCGGTGGGAGTCATTCGGATGGACGGTTTGTGGGAACAGATTCAGGAAACTCAGGCATGGCTGACAAGTCGCTGGGGTGGTCCTGCCCGCGTCGGATTGATTCTGGGGACCGGGCTTGGTGGACTTGCGACGAAAATTCAAACCGAAGTTGCCATCCCTTATTCTGAAATTCCGCACTTCCCCCGATCCACTGCACCGTCACATGCAGGCAAGTTGTTGTGCGGAACGCTTGAAGGCGTTCCCGTGATGGCAATGGAAGGACGGATTCACTATTACGAAGGCTATTCACTGCAGCAAGTAACGTTTCCAATTCGCGTGATGAAGGCGATGGGAGCCGATACATTGGTAGTGACCAGTGCCGTCGGCGGCATGAACCCGCAATACAGCCTCGCAGACATTGTCATTCTGGAAGATCACATCAATTTGATGCCCGACAATCCATTGCGAGGCATCAATGACGATCGTCTGGGTCCACGATTTCCGGACATGAGCGAGCCATGGAACAGAAAGCTTATTGAAAAGGCTCGCCGAATTGCTTTGGAACTTGGCATTTCAGCCCATAAAGGCGTGCTGGTGGCTGTGCCGGGACCAAATTTGGAGACTCGAGCTGAATACCGCATGCTGCGAATGATGGGCGCCGACATTGTGGGCATGTCAACAGTGCCAGAGTGCATCGCAGCAGTCCATGCAGGATTGAAGACAGTCGGTTTTTCAATCGTGACAGACATGTGTTTGCCTGACGCACTGGAACCAGCAGACATCAGCAAAATTCTGAAAGTTGCGGCTCAGGGCGGCGAGCGGCTTGAGCAACTCCTGTTGGAATTCTTCCGACAGTTGGACGAGCCTGTGCAGTGAGATCGGATTGGCACCGATAGAACGCGATTTGTTGTGCGTCTTGTTGCTTGCCATTGCCTATATGTTCCTTGTTCCACATTAGTTCAGCAGATTCTGCCACAGAGGTCCGTTCAGTTCGCTGCTACTTGCCTGGCAAGTGGCGCACGGTGCCAAATTCGCCGAATCGCCGCGCCGGTCGTGACACACTTTTTGCAATGACGTTCCACAAGCGAATTGGCGTGTTGACCATATCGAGGGGAATTGGGACTCTGCCGGAAATTCTCCCCTCCTTTGAGTTCCATCCCCGGATCGCGCTCTTGGTTCAGCCAGTTCGATTGGAAACCAACGCTTTTCGGCAGGAGTCTCTCTCCATGCTGCCAGCAAAATCCTTCTACGTCTTTGTGCTCGGTGCGAGTATTGTCGGAATGACAATTCCGGGCTGCGCGTCGTCGTTCTTTGATACGTCTCTGCTGAAAACAGCGGCCGAGAAAACTGCTGCCTTGAAGCCGCCGATCCTGGAAGGAAACGCTGCCGAAAATCGTGCCATTACGCAATTCACGGATGCGTTGATGGAAGACAACGAAAAAGCCTTCCGGCGCAGCGTGTCGACTCGATTTGAGCAGCGTGCGATGCGATCAGCCGACGCATGGAAAGACCTGGACATCCTGAAGCTTCCGAAGACGAAGCTGGAAATTGATGAAAGCACTGCTCTGTATGACAAGACTTTTGAAACCATCGAAAAAGACGAAAAAGGTACGAAGTATCAGTTCTTGATGGCACGCGATGAAGAAAAACGCCGGTGGGTGGTCGACGATGTTCTGATTCGGCAGAAGAAAAAGGGAACGAGTGCGACAAAGTCGGTCACAGAAGTGATGGACCTGCTTCTGACAGTGCGCGAGTTCCTGGCAACGCTTCAGGACAATGATCGATCGACCATATTGTCAACGGTCAACGCCGGTCTGCGAGAACCTCTTGAACAAATGCCGGACGC
>JANOZG010000967.1:0-14480 GCA_031429275.1 Planctomycetota bacterium | reverse complement strand
CGGTGATCGCGAACAAGTGCAAACTTCTTCATATCGGTGCGTGGTGCCTGTGTGTGCCGTTTATGCACGTTGTCTGCATCTGTTTCGACAGGCATGACCGCGCCGGCCAGAATCCGGGTGCCAAGCTCTCCTTGACCTCATAAACTTCCTGTGGTCGCTGAGTGACCTCAATTGATTCTGCAGAGTGGCAGTCCGCTCATGAAGAGGAAATGTTCAACGCACGATCTCTGTGTCGGCGAATCGCCAACCGCATAGATCGCAATTCGTTCGGCCGTTCTTAGACAATACAGACGGATTGTTCACTTCGTCGTCCGCGGCAAGACCCGTGTTTGGGGCTGTCAATCGCGGCAATTCCTTTACAATTGATCGGCCCGGTTCCGTCTGGCAAAAAACAGGCTTCCCCGCTTTTGAAATCGCCGCTGCACTGTACAATTTGCAGCGCCTCCTGACCGGACGTCGGTGTGTACCGATGTCCGGTTTCTTTTTGCAACGGCCGCATCGAAGTCTCGCCTGCGACGTTCAGGGGGAGCCGTTCTTTTTCTTTGAGAGTGATTCTGTGCCGGCAACATCAGTGATTGGACTACAGTGGGGTGACGAAGCCAAAGGCAAAGTCGTCGATCTGCTGACAGAAAAACATAACATCGTCGTACGATATCAAGGCGGAAACAACGCTGGTCACACGGTCAAATTTGATGGCCATACTTACAAGCTCAGTCTGCTCCCGACCGGCATCCTGCATAGTCACGTGAAATCTGTGATCGCACCGGGAGTTGTTGTCAATCCTCATGCTGTCCTGAAAGAACTGGAAGGGCTGAAAGCTGGCGGAAAGGATTGCACCGACCGCCTCATGATCAGCGATCGCGCTCATGTGATCTGCCCGTGGCACCTGCTTGAAGAGGCCGCTCTGGAGAAATCGCGAGGAGCTGCCGCGATCGGGACCACAATGCGTGGTATCGGCACGTGTTACCGTGATAAGGTCGGCCGGTCTCATGCGATTCGAGTCGGCGATTTGATCAATCGTGATGCCTTCGCCGCAAAGGTGCGTGAAATTGTTCCGTTCAAGCAAATCATCCTCAATGCTCTTAATCCTGATGGCGAACAGATGGACGTTGATGCCATCATCGCAGACTATTCAACAGCTGCTGACAAGATTCGCCCGATGGTCGCAGACTCCACAACTTATTTGCTGGACGCTCTTGAAAACGGCAAGTGGCTCCTGTTCGAGGGTGCTCAGGGAAGTTTGCTGGATGTAGATCATGGTACATTCCCATATGTCACGTCATCCAACAGTTCCGGCTGTGGTATTCATAACGGCAGCGGTGTACCTGAACGCGAGATCAAGAAGATGATTGGTGTCGCCAAGGCGTACACGACACGAGTCGGCGGCGGACCATTTCCCTCGGAACTGGACAACGAAATCGGGCAGAGAATCAGAGTTGCGGGAAATGAATTCGGCACTGTGACGGGTCGGCCTCGCCGCTGCGGCTGGCTGGATGCCGTGGCAACTCGTTACAGTTCGCGAATCAGTGGCGTTGATTCCATTGCTATCGCATTGTTGGACGTGCTGAGCGGTTTCGATGAGCTTTTCATTTGCGAAGCTTACAACATCAACGGCCAGATCACTCGCGACATGCCAAGCCGCTGCGAGGATCTTGCGGCTGCGAAACCAGTGCTGCGTCGAGTACCGGGCTGGAACGAAGATATCACAGGCATCACAAAGTTCGCAGATCTGCCAGCAAGCGCTCAGCAATATGTGAATGACGTCAAGCAACTTGTTGGCAAGCCGGTGGAATTGGTCTCTGTCGGGCCCGATCGTGCTCAAACGATTATGATGTGATACCGCATGGCAGAACAGGAAGATTTATTACCATACGACAAAGGCAGGGGCAGAAAAATGCAGGGCGATAAGATGGCCGCTGTTTTTGGCCCAACATTTTTCTTCCCCGAGAGTCCTTGCATCTCAATCGCAGTTTCGACTTTGCATCGGCGGGGGTTCCGGAGCATAGGTATACCGCGGATAGTAAAAAAAAACGGGTGGTGAATCATCTCGATTCACCACCCGTTTATATTTTGATGACTTCCCGCTTACGCGGTCATGTCTTCAGATTCCGATTCCAGTTGGAAGCAGATTAGTAACGATCGCGTCCACCGCCGCCGCCACCACTGCGTCCACCGCCGCCACCACCGTAGCCGCCGCCGCCGCCACTTCGGCCGCCGCCACCACCGCCGTAGCCGCCACCGCCGCCGCCACCGCTTCGTTCTTCACGAGGCCGAGCTTCGTTGACCACAATCTGGCGGCCATCAAGATCTGATCCGTTCAGACCCTTGATTGCTTCGTCGCCACCAGTTTCCATTTCAACGAACGCAAATCCCTTTGAACGACCGGTTTCACGGTCACTGATGACCTTTGCAGATGTAACAACGCCGTATCGAGCGAATGCCTGCTCGATTCCTTCTGACGTCGTTCCCCAAGCCAGGCTACCAACAAAAATATTCTTACTCATTCACTAAACCCTTGAGCTTTGCAGCTACCCAAACACAAATATTGCTACCACACGGCAGCCTTCAAAAAGACTGAATTCGAAGACTCTAATTTCCATTAAACAAAGATGCATGCTGCAAGAAACACTCAGATTCAGATTTGATCGTCTTCAAGAATGCTTTGTGGCCCACACTATCGGTTCAAACGACTTTTGGAGCTGTTATCAAACTCAGATGCGGTGACGCTATCCTTCCCGAATGAGAATAGCAACCCCATATTGGTCACTGTGGCGGAATCCTGCAGAAATACTCGTCCAAACCCCCTGAACCACACCGTTCAACGCACGCAGACCAGCAGATTGCAGTATTTTGCCACCAGAATCGCAGTTTCGGTCGGCAGAAATGTTTAATGCAATACGTTTCCAGCGAAGGCGCGTTTTCCAGTTGAGAATATCGATAACCCGAAAATGAACGGCAAAGCGGGCCGCAATTATCCTTTGGAGCGTCTTTTCAGCTCACAGTGGCGGCGCGAGTGGAACTCTGTTTTTTTAAGTCCCGTGTTTTCGAGACATCTACAAATGCCGATTTGCATCCGACGTCACGCAACTGGGGCGTATTTTGCTTTTGCTACATCCTGCTGGCCTTGCTTGCCGATCCTGCAAAAGGCGCGGCGAATTACACTTCCGCGAGGCGTTCGGTTGAATCACCGAACTTGTCGATGTGCAAGCCGAATTTGTCCATCATTGATAAGTACAAGCTGCACATCTTGCGGTTTGGTTTGTCGAGATAATCCAGGACGCGACCTGTTTCCAGTTTACCGCCGCCTTTGCCGAGAATCACGACCGGGAGTTTAGTCGCATCGTGACTGCCGGTATGCATGCTGCTGCAATACATCAGCATCGAGTTATCCAGGGCCGTGCGTTCACCCTCCTGAATGGCATCCAGTTTGGTGGCGATGTAGGCAAACTGCTCAATAAAGAATCGATTTACTTTCAACCAGTCGTCAGATTCCTGATGTGACAGCAAGTGGTGAATCATGTAGTCCACGTTCAGGTTCGGGAATCGCAGTGACGAATGATCATTGTTCAGTTTCAACGTACACAATCGAGTCGAATCGGTCTGGAAGGCCAGTACAAGGATATCGCTCATTAGCCGCATATGCTCTGCGATGTCCTGCGGGATTCCATCGGCCGGGCGAGGGATATTGGGTTTGTCCAGCGTGGGCTTCCAGCCTTGCAATTCGCCTCGTTGCCCGGCGCGTGAAATGCGTTGTTCCACTTCGCGAACCGATGAAAGATATTCGTCGAGTTTCTGCTGATCACTAACGCTGATATTGCGACGCAGATCTGTGGCATCTTCCAGAACAGCATCAAGGACACTCTTGTCGCCCAGGCTGGTTTCATCTCGAAACAGGCGATCGAACGCCAAAGCCGGATAGACTTCCAGAGGCGTTGGCGTTGTCGGTGAACTCCACGAAATATGGCTGCTGTAAAGCATCGAATAGTTCTTGTGCACCGACGGATTCGCCTTTTCACAACCCAGTACAAGGCTTGGCACCTTCGTCGTCTGGCCATAGCTCTGTGCCAGCAGCTGATCGATACTTGTGCCACTGCGAATGCCGCCGCCAGCTTCGAGAGGAGCACCGCTCAGAAGATTTCCGGTTTGTGAACTATGAATGTTGCCCTTCAAAGCTTCCTCGTTGTATAGCCCTTTAACAAACAGCAACTTCTCGCGATGTGCGTTCAGTGGTTCCAGGACTTTGCCAAGTTCCATTTCCTTACCGGCGCCTTTGGCCCACCAGTGATCTTTGTGGAATCCGTTTCCGGAAAACAACACTGCCAAACGCACCGGAGCCTCGCCGTTCACAGCGGTTGTTCCGGCTTCCTGCCCCCAGACTCGCAGTGATTCCATCCATGGCAACGCCATGCTGACGCCAAGACCACGAAGCATTGTTCGGCGAGTTGTCAAGAAAGCAGACATTGGCAGGATTCCTGATGAAGGTGGTTCAGGGAAATACGCGGAGGGTTATGGCTGTCAGATTAAAGTGCGACCAATATCGCAGTCGTAGCCTACGCAATTGCAAAAACGAAGTCATCGATTGTCATGCAATTGTTCAATGGTCTACTCAGTAATCATTACGCTGTGTGAGGCGATGATGCTTCAGATGATACACCCGGAATGATGGCCTGTCACGACCAGAGAATCTGGACAATGGAATTTTCGTTCGACGTGCCTGCCGCTAATCGACTACTTTTGCTGGCGTTCGGACAACGCAACACGACAATGCTTCGCAGAATAACTCTATCGAATCGGCCGGAGCACTGGCTCTGCTGGAGTCTGTGAACATGCAGGAGGCAAGCTTTTTGTGCTGCCACCAGAATCGTTCGAACCCCAGAGGTATTGCCAATGAGACCATTCTGTTCGAGACTCACTGAAGACCGCGGCATCCCGGTCCGTTGGAATGATTCCAGCGACCGTCGCTTCTGTGGCGGGCGATGGTCGTAGCTGGCCTTTGCGGGACAAATCAACGGACAGTTCTTTTTCGAAGTGTCCGTTTGGCCAGATGGCAAACCCCTTGGCATTAATGTCGTACGGATGGCCATGAACGAAGTTCGCTTCCAATTGTTCCCGCACCAGATCGATACCCGACTTGCGATAAAAACCCTGAAGGGCGTTCTGAAATGACTTCAATTGATCGTTTGATGCGAACCTTAGCCAACCCGTTTCAGGCACAGACGCTGCCACCCATCCGCTCTGTTCCTGAAAGAGCAATCGAACGGGTAAGGTGCCAAGTTTGTCGCATTCCAGTTCAACGTAAAAACTATTCGAAGCTGCGTGAACGTGACCGCATTTCAAGCCCGCATCCTTCCAGATAAAGCACTTGCTTAGCAGGCTGATCAGTTCACGCTCCACGAAACTGCGGATGGCCTTCTCGACATGTTCCAGCTGATCGCCGCCAGCTCGCCGTGAACTGAATCGACGAAATGACGCCTCTTGATGTTCCAGCCGTCGCAAACGTCGAAAAAGTTTCGGCAATGTGCCGGAGTGGAATCCGGGACGCAGCAAACGTGCAACCGTTTCCCCATGACTGCCCACTGGCACGGGCTTCAGAGACTTCTGGCGATTCGCCTGATACAAACGCCAGTTCTCTTTCAATTCCCAAACCAGAAACCCAAAGATGCCCGGCAGGAAAAAGATGTTGAATCCAGTCAGCAGCCCTGCCATCCACTTGCCAAGATAAGGCGTGAATAGATGCAGCATGAATTCTCCGACAACCGCAATCATCGGCAGAAACATCTTATGGGCAACCGTAACGACGGGAAAATGCTTCACGGGGTGCAGCGTTGGCTCAATCAGAAGATTGATATAAATACGAATGACAAACGCCACGAATGACCACAGTACACCGAGGAACGCTTTCGCGACAATCGACAGCCAACTCTCATCGCTGTGAAACCGGAGCCATTCATCGACCGCGTACAGGAAACGTTCGACGAAGTTGAGGATGATTCGGAACGTGTCAATAATCCATTCAATGACTGCCATGACGACGCGAGCATGGAGTTTATACCAGACGTTACCAACCCATTCTGCGGTCAGTTCCTGTGTGTCTTGACCAAGACGCGAATTAATTGCGGCGCTGAACAGGAAGGCAATAAGGGCAGTCCACCACCAATTCAAAGATTCTCCTGTGAGTATCCAAGGCAACAACTTTGCGCCCACAACCGCGACGAGGCCCGGAATCAACACGATTCTGCGGATACGGACAAAAGTCCGATCCCGCAGCAGGATTTGCACGAACGGTAACTTCAGGACTTTCAATGGAAAATCAATTAGAACCTTGCGGATGAGTCGCCACAGCGAGGAAACCTGACGAAAGAACCAGCGGCGAAAGGTTTCGACGTGAATCAAAAACATCAGCAGAAAGCCGATGACCAAAACCCATGAAATTGTTTCCAGCTGTCGCACAACGATCTGGTCCACCGCGTCATCCGCGTTCCGAGGCTGCACAGAAACGATTTCGCGGAGTTGATCTGATGCCGCGCCTGTGCTGGCCACAATGGGCTCGGTGGGCGTTTCACTAATTGCTGCCTTGTCATCTCCAGCAGATTCGTCTGCTACGTCAGACAGGACTGAACTTTTGCCTTCATCGGACTCCTGCGACACCTTCCCCGCGATCGGTTCCGCCCGAGATTTAAACAAGTCGAAGATGTGTGTGACACCTTCAACAATGACCAACGCGCCTCCGAACGGAATGATTAAAAACTGAGTTGTGAATCTGCCGACCCGTGTGCCAAAAAAAAGGGAACTGGTGATCTGCAGCCAACGCAGATAAAATTCACCGCGGCGATAAACTCCATCCATCGCCACATCCAGACGATCATCCGCACGCAGCAAATAGTCGCCTCGATAGAGTTCCTTCAGCTCCTGCAGATCCGGCAGTTTCAGATCGTTCTTGCTGATCGCGTCGCGCAGATAGCCCATTGTCAGGTAGCCACGACTTGCGATGCAATCCAGAGAATCTTCGACCAGTTTATCGAACGCAACCTGTTCCGGAACGCTTGTTGGTTTCAGTCCCACGGCGAGCAGTGTTTCGCTCAACGCTGGCCGCATGCGAGTCCGCATTTGTTCTTCGGCCAGTCTGGCGGCATCATGCAGCAATTGTGTGAGTCGTTCGCGTTCGATGCCACTTAAACGCACATAGACCAATCGCGAAGCCGCGCTGGCCAGATGTTTGGCCATTGTCACTTCGCGTAAATTCGATAGTGGCCTTCGTAATGGCCGCCTGCCGCGACTGACGATCCACTTCACTAAATCGACTTTGTAAGTCACACGCTCGTGATCCAGACACACCTTCTGCAGATCGTACAGCAGGCGTTTTTCTGAATTCCAAAAACCATGCACTGAGTTTGTGGCAAGTTCCCACAGCGATGAATGCCAGTTCTCAGTGGTCTCTTCTCGGAATTCAATCGCTCGCCGCAAGCGTTCCGTCAGAAACGCGATATCAGCTCGTGCCTTTTCAATGGCAGCCGCACGTTTGTCAGCCGACGTCGCACGCTGCGACGCCAGGATTGCGTTCACCATGGCTGCGACTGTATTTCCTCGATCGTTATTCTTGTCGCGTCGTCGCAACAGGCGAATGTAGGAACGATCCGATTGTGTAATTCCGGTGCCAAGAGTCCAGTTGCGACGCGTACTGATCAGTGATGCTTCGTCGCGTGCGACATGCGGCGTCAGATCCGGTTCTGTGGCCCCGTACAGTTTTGTCTTTGCCGCAATCTCGTCGGCGGCAACATCACGGGAAAGAACTGCATCTAAATGCGCACGGCCAGTCAGTGATGGGAACCAAACGGCCAGCAGGTCGGGTTCGAATCGTTGCAGCTCGCAATACAGGGATATGAACTCGCGCCAGGCTTCGAGGCGTGAATGTGGTTCGATAAGCCGATGTTCGCTCCTTAAAACGAAATGTGCTTCATCGAATTCAACTTGACCTATTTCCGCGATACGTTCCTGGATGTCAGAGCGTTTCAGTGTCATCTGACATTTCTGAATCAACTCACGATCAATCTGAGCGTGAAACAACCTTCGCCAGACTTGCTGCAACAGCTCCTGGAGAGGCCAATGTTCAAGTTCACCCTCTTCCGGCTGGCAGATCAGCAGACATTTGTCTGGCAAGTTCGCAAACGTTGTCAGTCCAAGTTCGTCCGGATGAGTCAAATGACGCACATCTGGTGCATCTACGACCTGACTTTCTGTATGCGGGATCGATGCTGATAGTTTTGCGAATCCAAATTGTTCGCGAATCACGCGACGGATGACGCGGCCTTCGACCAGAAATGCAGACGCATCTGCTCGCGACAGCGCACGTCGCAGCTCTTCGATTCGGGAAATTCCCTCAACCCGTGACACCGCTTTTCCTTTCAGTTTCGGACGACCGTCCGCCAGAACAGCGGTACTCTAATGATCGAACGTCAAAACCCAAAGTGGTTGGCCGATGCTTTGTTGGGCGAGACGCAGAGATTCGATCCTAATTCTTCAAACCAATGGGCTGCAGAGGGCAGCGGTTGGCAACGAAGGTATGGGTTTCCTCGTCGTTTTCAAAGATGACAGTCACTGTGCCACGATTGGAACCAGTGGAAACGTCCGTCACTGTTCCGCGACCATAGCGAGGATGGCGAACCTGCATGCCTTTGCGAAACTCGAGCAAGCCTTGATCGCTATTGCCTTGTGGCGCGGCGTCTGGCGGCCCCTCTTGATCTTGTTTGGCAGCAAGTTCGGCTGCTGTCATGATCAGTTTTCGACCTGCAACGGCTTGAGCAGCCATGAAGCGTTGTCTCGCTTTTTCCAGATGCTGATCGAGCAATGCTTCGGTGATAAGATGCGGTGTCGGCACGTTGGATTCACGAGCGATCGCGCCGTGAAGTTCGGGAATGAATGGACTGGAAATTGTTGTGCGTCGCATACCGCGGAACGTACGTTCTGATGTTTGAGTCAGACTCAACTCTTCCATGGCACGCGTGATGCCCACGAACAACAATCGTCGCTCTTCTTCGAAACTGGCAGGATCGCCTTCACGAACGGCTCGCTCGTGAGGAATCAAACCGCTTTCGATGCCAATGACGTAGACTGCAGGAAACTCAAGGCCTTTTGACGCATGTAAAGTCATGAGCGTCACAGAACCGCATTCGGGATCAATGCTGTCCGCTTCATTGCTTAACGTCGCAAGTTCCAGAAATCCCTGCAAAGACGGAAGGTCGTAGTGACTGCCAGCGGCCGAAAAAAGTCCACCATCGTCGTTAGATTCCGAACCCTCATTGTCAGCAACGTTCTCTGCGTCATTCGTTCGGTCTTCGTCAATCTCGCCGGCCGCATCATATTGCCTTGCTGCGGAGACGAGTTCGTAGACATTTGCCGCACGGTCAATATCGACTTCATCCGTCTCTTCACGCCATAGCGAGAGATAGTCGATATCCGCGATGAGCCGTTCGATCAATGGTGCAACGCGACCATCTGCAGATTGTTCGTGCAACTTCTGAATCAAATCAACGAATGCCGAAATGGCCTTGCAACTGCGACTTGTCAGTCCCGTCACAGTTGACGCCTCACAAGCCGATTCGAACAGACTCAGCCCGTACTTGACGGCGTGATTCCTCAATTTCAACAGTGAGGTTTCACCAATTCCCCGAGCCGGACGATTGATGATGCGTTCCATTGCGGAATCATCTGCCTGATTTTCAATCAAACGCAAATAGGCCACCAAATCCCGAACTTCCGCGCGTTCGTAGAATGAATAACCAGCCGCAACTTGAAATGGAATCTGATGACGCGACAAAGCAGTCTCGAACAGCCGGGATAAAGCATTCACACGATAAAAGATGGCAAAGTCTGAGTACTTACGCTCGCCTGATGCGACGCGGGTTGCAATCTCTGACGCAATACCGTCCGCTTCTGCATCCCCATTTTCGAACAGCAGCAAGCGAACGGCAGTTCCGTCGGGATTGTCGGTCGTCAATTCCCCGCGATGAGGACGGCGGTTATTGGAAATCAACTGCTGCGCGCAGTTCACTATCTTCTTTGTGCTGCGGAAATTCTGATCCAGCGACACAATTTGCAAGTCCGGAAAGTCGCGTTCGAAAGTCGTGATATTTCCCGGCCTCGCGCCTCGCCAACCATAAATGGACTGATCCGGATCACCCGTTGCGCACAGATTCGGATACAACTGCGACATCGCCTGAACGATGCGATACTGTGCGAAGTTCGTGTCCTGGTATTCGTCAACCATGATAAAACGGAAATGATGATCTAGTTGTTCGCGAACCAGTTCATCGTCTTCCAGAATCCTGACGACATGCAGCAATAAGTCATCGAAATCGACAGAGTTCTGTTGCCGCACGCGAGCTTCGTATAACGGAAACACCTGATACACAATCGCATCCAGAGGATTACCCACACGCTGTTCATACTGCTGCCGAAACACCTCAGCCGAAATCATGTCATTGCGGGCGCGACTGATGCGGCTGAGGACTCGACTTGGGTCATGGAAAACGGTGTCGAGCTTTTCCTCCTTCATGATGCTTCGAATCAGCGAAACCTGGTCGCCATGATCCAGGATTGTAAAGTTGTCTTTGAGGCCGACATGTTCCGGCCACCGCCTCAGGATTCTGGAGCAGAAACGGTGAAACGTACTGACTCGAACCCGTTTGCCCCCGAGAAGTCGTTCAACGCGGCTTCCCATTTCTCGAGCGGCTTTATTTGTAAACGTCAACGCCAGGATTTGATCCGCGTGAACGCCACGCTGCAGCAGACGCACGATGCGGTGGGTGATAACGCGAGTTTTTCCGGAACCCGGCCCTGCGAGAACCAAAAGCGGTCCTTCGAAATGTTCAACTGCCTGATGTTGGGCGTCCGTGAGGCTGACATGAATTGTGGGGGCGTTGAGAGACAAAATAAAGCACCGCGCTCCTGCGGAAAGGCCATCAAGAGACGGCTAAACGTTGATTTTCCATATGTTGGCTGCACATTCTATGCGGGCCGGGGCAGATTCTCAATTGCGTCGATCAGACTGTTTCGCCGGGAACAGATGACTTGGTGGATCTCATGAGTGCTCGGCAAGCCGCATGTGGCAACTGCACAAATCCTCGAAGTCAATGTTGATCGACGACTGTCGATGTCTTGAGCCCAGTGTTCAGCGTTACAGCAACAGCGCCGACAATCGAGCCTGCTACCAACCCAAGAACCCCCGAAATGAAACCTCTCGGCGATCCCCATGTTTCCAAAACTTCTCCCGAACACCGCAGAAAACTCCAACAACTCCAACAGAATTCCACCGGCGGAAAATGCCTCATTGCGCGGGAATTCGGGGGAACAAGGTACGGTGGAGCGACGCAACCTTCGTCTGAGCAGGATCTTGTGGAAGATCTAACTCTTAAAGCGGCTCTGTCCAAACGGCGTGAACACGTCTTGTTTGAAACGAGAGCGACGACGACAATCCTTATCGCAGCGAATGCACAGTGTCTGGTAGGGAGCGTGTCTTGAGTCGCCTTGAAAATGTTTTCGGTTACGAAGTCAGCAAGTTAGTGCAATGGGCTATTGTCCTTGTCAATTTCTGCTTCGCGAGCGGCGTCGGGGCTCAATTGGTTTCGTTTGAGAGCACGGTTGTCAGGCAACCATCGTTGGACGATGAAACACAGTCTGCCGACGGAGGATCAGCTGCTGGTGAATTCGAAGTCCATCGCAAGGCCGATCATCGCAGAACAGAGAGCACTGGTCCCCCGCAGTTCGATTTCTCCATTCATACGGCGACATTTACAACAACCGAACCAGAGCGATTGTTTGGTGAGAACGTTCTCTATCTGGACTCGTCTCAGGAACCTGCGACTGACGGGCTGAACGAGGATCTACCTCCAGAGCTTTCGATCCCGCCCGGCGGCGATGAATTGTTGGAACAGCAGATCACTTTGCCGTCGCCTGGACCATCAGTTTCTGGCAATTCCTCTGGATGCGCTGACGAGTCGATTCACAACTTCCAGATACCCGAGGTTGATGAAGAGCGATTGCAGCTTTCACGCCTGATGCACGAGCCATATTCTGTCTATCGCAGTGAACAGTCGATGCTTGCATGGCTATTTGGCCACGGTGAGGGCTTTGGCTGGTTCGACTGGCAGACTGATCCGTATCTTCGCCGAGGCAACAAGCACGGACTAACAGGTGCATTTAATATTCATTGGCTGGCCGGGCCGATTTCTTCACCATTGCCGCCGCGACTTTATGATTTTGTGCTTGGCTACCAAGTGAGAAGCAAGTTGTCAGATCAGTTCAGCTACGATCTCTACACCAGCGTTGGTGCTTACAGTGATTTTGAAGCCAGCGCGAGAGGTGCCATTCGATTCCCAAGCCATGCGGTCGGCATGTTTCACGTTAATCGTTCGACGGATTTCGTATTTGGGATCGACTACCTCGATCGCAACGATATCGCCATTTTGCCCGTTCTGGGGCTGTCACTTCGCGACGTCTTTGTACACGGGCTGAGGATGGATCTGGTCTTTCCGCGTCCGCGAATCGATTACATGCTCAGCGAACAGAATCGAATCTACCTGGCTGGCCAAATGAGTGGCGGTTCGTGGCAAGTCCGATTTCCAGATGGACAGAATCCTGTCATGAGCTACCGAGACCTTCGTCTGATGTTTGGCGTCGAATCTACCGAAAAAAGCGGAAGTCTGTCTGCCTGGGAATTCGGCTACGTCTTCGACCGTAATCTTGAGTTCAACAACCAGCCTGGACATTCGAGTTTCGACGATGCTTTCCTGATTCAGTGGATCAGCAGGCATTAGTGCCCGCTGACATGCTGAATTTAGAGATTGCGAAACTCGTCAAGAGTTTCGGTCGTCATCAAAGTCGCCGAAGGCCTTGAAGACTGTCGCTATTAGCGGCCCTCGACTCTTCGCAGTGATAAGCACGAAGGAAACAAAGGTGGAACCGAATACGCCATCTTTTCTGGAAACGTCGCTGACACCTTGTTGTGACTCCGCCGTCGACGGCTCCCGTGCGAATTCGGCGGGATTCGAGACACGGGCAAGTTCACTTACGTGGTGGCAACTTCAGAGCTTCCCGGACCACCATCGCAAGGTGTGGCTCGAGGTCGCGTTCCTCCTGTTCAAATTGCGATTTCAGTTTTTCAAAAGACGATTGCAGGCCATCGTTAAACGACGCCTGATCAGGATCGTTCTGCATCAGCAATGCATACTGGAAAACTGCGGCGTACCAGTTCTTCGCTGTGGTGGCGTTTGTCGCCTGCTCTTGATGCCAGAACGAATCAAAGCGTGCTTTAGTTTTTCGCCTTGCTTTTTCGTCGGGCCCATTCTTGTATTCCAGATCGACCAGCACGACATTGTTTGCTTCGGCGGTCACAAACCATCGATTATCGGGAGAAGCATGGGTGATCACTTCTGGCGGCTCCCACATTGCATCTGGAATCGTCTCGCACGTCGCGACATTCCAGACAAGTTTTTCATTTTCGGACTCCGAGTAAATCCGTGAACCATCGAGGCTGAAGGTCACGCTTGTTACGGTGTCGGTGTGTTCGCTGAGGATTGTGGTTTCGTGCTTTTGTGGTGCGTCCCAGATTCGTATGTTACCTATTCCGGCGACAGCGGCGGCCAGCCGTGTGCCATCAGGGCTGAAGGCAACGGATTCAACACTTGATTTGCCTGGAAAAAGGGCCATGATCTCCTGACCGCTCAAAGTTTCGAATAGTTGAACGGACTCGTTTGTTCCACATGCTACGAACCGTTTGCCATCAGGACTGAAGGCGACCCCAAATACTGCGCCGCCACTGGCATGAGCGGTCGCAATTTGTTTGCCTGAGGCAACATCCCATACTCGGATCTTTGTGTCATAGCCGCCTGACACAAGTCGCTTACCCGCCTGGTCAAACGCCACCGTCCTCACGAGCCCGGTGTGCCCCGTGAACGTTCGAATTTCACTGCCGGTCTCTACGTCCCACAGCTTGACCGTGTTGTCATAGCCTGCGGACGCAAAGCACGAACCATCCGGGCTGAATGCAACATCGCAGACCGTACCCTGATGGCCCGTGAGCGTCGCCGTTTCCTCATGTGCTTGCGCGTCCCAGAGTTTAATCGTTCCGTCACGACTTGACGACACGAGTCTGTTACCGTCCGGACTGTACGCGACTCCGATAACCGAACTTGTATGTGCTTTCAAGACGACAACTTCATCACCCGTTTCGGTGTTCCATAGGCGAACCGTGTTGTCATCTGATGCCGAAGCAAGCCGCGTCCCGTTTGGGCTAAAGGACAGCTCATTGACTTTAGCCGTATGCCCATTCAGCTTGAACTTCGCATCGCCTGACTGCGCGTCCCGCAGGATGACCGATTCTGATCCCGATGCGAGTTGCCTGCCATCCGAACTAAAGGCGACGCAATGCACAAATCCCGAGTGCCCACCCAATGTGAGGTCGTTATCGCCTTGAGTACTCCAGA
>JANOZG010000966.1:0-8439 GCA_031429275.1 Planctomycetota bacterium | reverse complement strand
GAGCCTCGGAACGAGACCGCAGAGCCTCGGAATCAGAATCGGCGACCGCCTTCACTCCATCCGGCACATCATCCCCGTCACGATCCGGAATAAACATCAAATACGGCGCGGCACCGACATAGACGCCGCCGAATCCAACTTCCAGACCGCTCACCAGATTCAAACCCTCGATGAAGATCTTTGACGTATCAAATACGCCATCACCGGTTGTGTCTTCGAAGATCAGAATCTTGTCTTTACCCTCGCCCTGTGCTGCACGAATCGGATACGTATGAGCTTCCGCCACCCAAAGCCGGCCCTTATGATCGAAGCACATTGCGATAGGTTGATGTACAAGCGGCTCACTTGCTGCAAGCTGAACTCTGAAACCGGAAGGCAGGGACATCGCCCTTGCTGCGTCTTCCGGCGACAGTCCTTCGGCCATATCCTTTCGCTTTTGCGGTTGAGCGTTTTGAAACTCAACTTCCGTGACGTTTTTCTCGGTGTGCATGAGCACATTAGCGCCTTTCATGCCGCCACATGCGATATCAACCAAGCCGTCGTTGTTGAGGTCATCAACAACAAGGCCGCGTCCGATCCCAGCTTCAATGTCAGCAAGGTGCGGAATAAAGTCGACGGTTCCATCAGCCTCGCGACTCAATTCAAACCAATACGTTACAGCACCGGCATCCCAGAGTGGACTCTTGTCGTGGTGCGACCAATACGTTTTTCCCGTCACAATATCCAATAGGCCATCGTTGTTCATGTCTGCAAGTTTGACAGCATGAAGTTCGGTAAACAGTACTCCATACGGACTGTCAGATTTCGTTTCACCCATCAACAGATGCTGTTGAAACTGGATTTCTCCGTCTGCGTTTTTGCCTGTATTCTCATACCACGCCAGACCAAAATCATGCGCACTTAAAGACGTGATGATGTCGGCATCCTTGTCACCATCCACGTCGTAAGCAAACATGTCTGCAGCAGCGCGAGCGAATGGATATTTGCGAAACTTCCAAATGCCTTCGACGGCACCTTCCGCAGGTTGTTCCATCCATCCGTCGGTTGCGATGACGTCCATTCGACCATCAGAATTCACATCACCGACACCAAGCCCATGACCAAACGGAGTTGGAGCCGTTGGTTCCGAAACGGCCACGAACTTCCAGGCTCCAAGCGGCTGCGCTGCATCTGGCAGATAGAAGCCATAACTCCCTTTGCGAGTACAGACAAGTTCGGGAACTCCATCACCTGTGATGTCTGCAAACTGTGGAGCTTCATTGCTGACGGAATCGGCAACCTGCAGTTTTTCCCAAAGCCCTGTGAATCCATCTTTGCCGGGATTGCGATACACATAGGCCGGTGTCCCCGGGAATCCGACGACAACGATATCGTTCCAACCGTCCTTGTCGAAATCGTGTACCCAGCTGAAAAAGTTATCCGCGTAGCTGTTGCGGTTCTGCGGCACCGCCGAGTATATCTCTTGTTTTGAAGTGTATTCTGGCCCTGCGTACCAGTGTGGCCCGTAGACGATGTCTTTCTGACCATCGCCATTCAGATCTCCGGCACCGATGCCTTCGGAGAAATAGACATCCGACAATTCCTGCCTTGAAAAGGACTGCAGTCGAAATTCCTGTGCGGAAGCGACCGACAGGATCTGAAGCAATAACAGAAACGCAATTGATCGCGCATTCATTGTGGGATCCAGCAAACAAGGCGAGGTGGAAAGATCGGTTTGAGCATTTCAAGAATAAACGGGGAAGTTGCAGGCATGTTGCCAAAATGCAACAGGAATTGCCAGACATGCAACAATCCTGACTTTTTCTCGACGCCATGTTGCAGTAACGCCACAATTGTCGGTGTCCGAGAGCACTGGAGAACAGTTGCCCGGATGTGGCTGGCGCAATTCCAAACTTCCGCGACGCAGACCTGAGGATTTCGATCTAAGATTTCCTTGGTTTGTATGAATTCTGGACAGCGCATTGTTGAACCAATTCGATTAATGGCCTTGCCACCAGTAACCGTTTTTCACTCAGAATACGCTGAAGTTTTAGAGCCCCTGATGTCAAAACTACCGACTCAATCAGAACGCAATATTGATGTCTCGGACGACGCCACGCTCGAACCAGGATTTTTGACTTCTAATTCCTGCAGCTCAAATGAATCGGTTTCTGCATCAGCAGCGGGACGGAAAAACTGGCTTGATCGTTTGCCTTGGTCGCACATCTCAGTTCTGAGTGTCATTTTAATCACCGGTTTGACGATTGATCTTCTGATAAAGAACAGTTTCGATCTTCAGCTAAATCAGAACTCTGTTCTTGCGCACTTTATCCGGAGTAATGCTGCCACACTTTTCGTCGGATTCGGATTCGCGTTCTACGGCTGTCTCGTCAACCGAAAACTGAGTCTAAGAATCCGCGACCAGCGACAGCTTGGCCCGTACACCTTGCATGAACTGATCGGCTCGGGCGGCATGGGTGACGTCTATCTGGCAGAACATCAGTTGTTGAAGCGAAAATGTGCGATCAAACTCATCAAGCGAGATAAAGCTTCAGATCGAAGAATGCTGGCTCGCTTTGAGCGTGAGGTCAAGGCGACTGCATTGTTGACTCACTGGAACACCGTGCAGGTCTATGATTATGGACGAACGACAAACGGCACCTTTTATTATGCCATGGAATATCTGCAGGGATTAAACCTGCGCCAACTTGTCGAGCAGTTTGGACCTCAGCCGGCGGGGCGAGTCGTTTATATCCTTCGACAAATCTGTGGTGCATTGCATGAAGCCCACTGCTGCGGACTTGTCCATCGTGACGTGAAACCCAGTAATATCTTTCTAGCGGAACGAGGCCACGTGTATGACGTCGCAAAGTTGCTGGACTTTGGTTTGGTTCGCCCCGCACGACTTGGTAACGATCTGATCTGTTGTGCTGGTGAGGGATTGCAGGGATCACCTCGATTCATGTGTCCCGAGCAAGCCCGGGGCCAGAAACCGGACTGCCGAGGAGATTTGTATTCTCTGGCAGTTGTTGGCTTCTATCTTCTAACCGGCCGCGTGCCATTCGAAGATGATAATCCTGCGATGTTGGTTGTCGCTCACGCGACAGTGGAAGCACCGCATATTCACAAACTGGGATTCGACGTGCCACTGGATCTTGCTTCAGTCATTTCAAAATGCCTCAAGAAGCACGCAGTCGATCGTTTTCAAACTCCCAGAGAACTCGAAGAATCGCTTAATATGTGCAAATGTTCAAACGACTGGACATGGCGTAGTGCCGAGGCGTGGTGGCAACACAATTCAACGCAACACAATTCAACGCAACCGCCCATCGCAACAAGTGTGCAACCACAACAGGCTCAGGAAACTCTGCCTGTATCGAATCATGTCTCTTCCGAGCCCGATAAGACGATCATTGCAGAAGATCATGTCGTATTCGCAGGCATTTTCTAACGTTAGCGTAGACTGCGGGATTCTGGCGAGCGGTAGGAGTTAATCGGTCAGGCCTCCGCGTTGGCTTTGCCTCCGATGAGCCACGGAAACTACTTCCAGATCAACCATCGTCAGGGACAGTTTCAACGAGATCAGACCACGCGTAAGGATGACACTGACAGCTGATCGCCAACCCCGCGTTGCATTGCAGCAGCCTGATGGATTACTGCGAGTAAAACCACGGCCGACCCGCCTTTACGCCAAAAATACCTCGTTTTCGCAGTGTTTTTTGTCGTCCCCAGAAATCTCAAACGAATTCTGCTCAACCAACGTAGCAGTCAACGCGCCTCGGAACGCGCTGTACGGGCTGTTGTTTTGCTGATCGAATTTGAAAGTAAAGTTGCGATGAATTTTGGCCTGACCCTTGCTCAAATCACCGTCGATGCAAAAGAATCCGACTGGACATGGACATGGTTAACCGTGTTCGGAATGTTGGTGGCTTTGGTCGGATTGGCATACAGCACCAGAATTGGCGTGATTGCAAGAGCGACGACTAAAGAAGCAATCCGTCAGCCGCTTTTCATTCTTCTGCTGGTTGTTTCAGCCGCAGTGCTGATCTTGAACTCAGTCATGCCGTTTTTCACTCTGGAAAAGGGTGATGACGTCAAAATGCTCAACGAATGCGGTCTTGCGACGCTCATGATTTCTGGCGCTTTGCTGGCTATTTGGACGGCCGGTACCAGCATTACAAGCGACATCGAAGGCAAGACAGCCATGACGCTGTTGAGCAAACCGATCGACCGTCGTCAGTTCATACTCGGGAAGTACGTTGGAATTGTGCAGGCTGTGATTTGGATGTTTGTCATCCTGACGGCCATCTTTGCTGTCCTGATCTTCTTCAAAGTCGGATATGACCAGCGAGAAAGCTCAGAAGAAGTGACGCCACGCTGGCAGTGGAACGAAGTCGCTGGTGTTGAATTGCCTATTCCACACCCCGATCGTATGAAAATTGTCGGACAGGTGATGCCGGGTATTGCTCTCGCTTTCCTCCAGGTTTGCGTCCTGGGAGCGATCGCAGTCACAGTTGCCACACGGCTGCCAATGGTCATGAACCTTGTGATTTGTTTCGCCGTGTTCGTGATAGGAAACCTCACCGAAGTCATCGTCAACAGGAGTGTTGCAGGAGAAGCAAACGAATCCGTGACCTTCATGGCGAGGTTGATTTCGATGGTCGTGCCCTCGCTGTCGTCGTTTAACGTTTCGTCCGCTGTCGCCACCGGACGCATGGTGCCTCAGGACTATCTGGGTTTCAGCCTGATTTACGCACTAGCCTACATCGCCGCGATGATGTTGCTGGGCTTCATTCTGTTCGAAGACCGCGACCTCGCCTAAGGATGATCGCCGAAACAAATTGGGCAATCCACGTCCGTTGACGTCTGGTTGCGGCTTACCCAAGCGTTAAATTCTTGTGGTGTGTATGGATTGTCAGTTGTGATTGCCTGCTTTCGAGACTAACTTGACGTTTGGCTGAACACGGCACAAACCCATAGTCATCGGAGGCAGATTTCGTGTCCGATCCGAACTTACAGAATTTCGATCGAATCATTTCGCTCCGTTCGCTCACACAGTGGAAATATCTTCCGGCAACTGTGAGCGCTTTGCTTTCATCGCTCGCTTTGGCAGCTGCCTTGATTTGTGGCGCGGGATTGTTCTGGCTGCTAATCCATGTGGACGTCGCAACCACGGCGTCAGAAGGCCGAACGACTGGTCTCTTGAATCTCGCAGAATTAATGGCCTCGCATCCGGTAGGCGGCGCGTTTTCGAGATTCATTAAATCAGCGCCACTTCTGCAATCTACTGAATCTGCGGCGCTCAGTCTGCTGATTGCAATTTGCGTCTTTGTTGTGTTGCGGTGGACATTCACGTCCCTCACTGATGCTGTTGTTGAAAGTCAAGTTTCTGCTTCCGTCCAGAAACTAAGAACGCACATTCACCGCAAGTCTATTCGACTCGAGCCATCGGACTTTTCCGGAGCCCACGCTGGCATCGCTGACCGACTATTTAAAGAGTCAACGGTGTTTTTGGAAACTGCAGGCAGTCGCTGGGGTAGCGCCGTACTGCTGTCAGCGACCGACTTCGTGGTCGTACTTTCAGTGGCATTGCTGACCGAATGGCGCGTCGCACTCGAAACATTCGTACCATTGCTGTTACTTAAAATCGCTATCCGATACGAAACACAACGCAGTAATTCATCACTCAGACTTCTTACCGAACAGGTGAAACGAGGTCTCGACCGGATGGCTGAAGGGCTTAGAAAAACTCGCATCGTGACGGGTTTTGGGATGGAGCAGGCCGAGCATGAACAGTTTCAGAACAATCTGACTCAGTATCGCGTTCGTTGTCGCCAGGTTTTGAGACAACAGAATGTCGGCATCTGGATTCGTCGTATCCTTATTCTGCTGCTGATCGCGATCCCAACCGCCTTTTTGGTCACGCATATTGTTCGAGACGGATCGATCGACGTGGCTGCGGGGCTGCTCATTGCTGGTTGCCTTTGCGTTTTCTCGATCGCCATTTCCCGCTTCGAAAATGTGCACGCGTTCCGCGCTGAAGGTAACGTGCATGCTGCGGAAGTCACAACGTTCGTCAATCGCGTTCCTTTGGTTAGCCAGACTCCCGGAGCAGCATTTTTGGAACCAATGTCCCGGAGCCTCGTTTTTGATCAAATTGTATTTTCCGCAGCACCCGGCTCGGGCCTGATTCGAGGCCTGGATTTGCGAATCAGCTTCGGTGAAACAATTGCCCTGTTGTCACTTCAGCGTGAATCAGCTTTTGCGCTCGCCAGCATGATTCCCAGATTTGTCGATCCCGATCAGGGGCAGATTCTGATTGATGGCCGCGACACAAGATTGGCGACGCTTGAATCGCTTCGAGCAGAATCGATTATGGTGTGTGGGAGCGATCCCGTGTTCAATGCCACAGTTCTGGAGAACATCACCTGCGGGCAAAAAGATATTACTCGTCAGCAGGCTCTTGATGCTGCAAAGCTGGTCCATGCCGATCAGTTTGTGCGATCATTGTCGAAAGGCTATGAAACGTTATTGGGCGAACACGGTGTGACTTTGGATCGAGGCCAGATCTTCCGTCTAAGCCTTGCCCGCGCAATTGTCCGACAGCCTGCAATCCTGATTGTTGAAGAACCGGACATCACTTTGGATGCAGCCACTAAGTCCTTGCTGGATGATGCTTACCAGCGAATTTCAGGGAATCGCACACTCATCTTCTTACCCACACGACTTTCAACAGTCAAGAAGTGTTCACGAATCGTTTTGATTCATGAAGGGAGAATTGCCGTTGACGGAGTTCACGAACACCTCGTGCGCACGAGCGAACTGTACCGTCACTGGGAGTACATTCACTTCAATCCGTTTCGGAATGACGATGGCGTGTAAGCACCTCCGGAACCATCATGAAACCAGAAAACAAGCAATTTGGTTGTCCGGAATTGGTCGTCACTGCCTTATTCCTGATTGGATGCAGAGCAGGATTAAGCCTCTTCACCGTGTCGGCAAACTTAGCGTTCATTGCTCAGAAGGAACGCAATAACGTCTGCGATTTCCTGTTGCGTTAACGCCGTTGCCAGCCCATTGGGCATCGGGGAAACACTAGAAGGCACAATTTCCGCGATGTCTGCGCGGGAAATCCGATGCGTCTTCTGAGCATCGAAGGAGATCACAATCTCATCTCCACTTTCACTCGTCACAATCCCGCTGACGACGCGACCGTCGTTGAGTTCCACCGAGACGGATTCATAACCACGCACGATGCTGATACTGGGGAACATCATGGCTTCGAGCAAGTCGCGGCGATTCCGAGCTCGGCCGATGCTCGTGAGATCCGGACCCAATCGGCCACCACCATAGCCAAGTGTGTGACAGGCATTGCAGGCAGCCTTTTTACTCATGAAGACTTCGTGGCCGCGGCGAGTGTCGCCTTCTGGCAGTATTGCCAGAGTCTTTTCCAGTGCGGCTGTTTGTTCTTCGAGACTTGCATTCAGCAGACGAAGCAACTTGACGCCTTCCGCTTGAACTGAAGCCGGATATTTCTTCAGCATCTGGCTGATGAGATCTGCTCTTAAGCCTCGCAGGCCTTTTGATTCTGTTAACGCTGCGACCAGTTTAAGACCGAAGACTTCAGAACCATCGCGCTCAAAAGCAGGCAGTAGTCGTGGCAGGTCCATGGGGCCGATATGCTGCGTGGCCGCCAGCAGTGCGTTCGATTGATCGGTTGTGAGGTCCGCCAACGCCAGACAGTTGCATGCAGATGTTCGTTCATTCAATGATTGGTCGCTTGTGATTAATTGCAGCAGCATTTCAAACGTGTTCTCGTCAAGTGCACGATTCGCCCCGGCGGCGCTGAGGGCCGCGAGTCGAGTTTCCACAGGCAGTGATGACTTCGAGGCAATATTTGCCAATGATTGTTGAAGTTCAGGATGTCCCTCCTTAGGAAGTCGCAGGTTCAAAATCGCGGGAATGATGGTGGCCACATTGGAGTCAGTCGCTTCACGTAGATGGCTGTTGAGTGCAGCCAACCAGCCGGGAGGGGCTGATGACAGTGTCGTTCGCGCAATGGCGTTGAGGCACATTTCCGCTGCCAATTTATTGTCACCGTCCAGGTGTTTCTCCAGACGGTTCTGAATCGCGGGCGAGTCTGCGAGTGCTGCGAGCAAGTCTGTAGTGAGTTCAGATTCCTCTGCAGATAAACTCTCGATATTGGTCAGTTTGTTCTCAAAGTAATTGCCAAGCGATTCGCCCCAGTCCGAGTGGTGTCGCAAGACCCATACTGCCGTGGCACGCAGCGCGTCATCCTTTGCGTCCAGCATTGAAAGGACGTCATCAGTGGATAGTCCGCCGTTATGCATCTGGTCTAACGCGACCAATGCCACGCGTTGTGTTTTGGGCGACGATGAAGTCAGGCCAGCTTGCGTCTCGAGTGGTGCGGCGGTTTCGATCAATGCGTAGATGCAGGCG
>JANOZG010000965.1:0-2566 GCA_031429275.1 Planctomycetota bacterium | reverse complement strand
TACACGTTGTGGCTGACACGGATGGTCGATTTCGAAGACGCAAGACTGAACGACCCAAAAGCCGGGTATGAATTGATTGAGGCTATCAACCGTAGCGCAGGAATTGATTTTGACCGCGATGTAATTCCGGACCTCGATGGTGAAAGTTCGATAGTCGCCAGGGAGTCTTTGGAATCCCTGTCGGTGGCTGACGTTCGAGAGTCGATCGAACTCCTGAAAGCAGACTACATGGAACTCGAAAAGATTGCAGAATTGCCACACGACGAGCGGACTGCCGGAGTCAGGCAGTACTTCTACACTCTGTCCGAGGCGGGAAAATTCAAGAATAATAACGACGCTCGTCGCTACTTTTCTGTGGCTTTGTTGTCGCTCGGTCAAAGGGCGTTGATTGCTCAGGAACAGATGGATGTTCGCCGTCAACTGTTCGAACAGGCAATCCACATCCAGCGTGACGGGGTCGACGTGAAGCCAATCAACGGCAGAAAGGTCGAATACAAAAAGACAGACACCGGCTTCGAACTGAAATGCCCGTCCAATGGTGACACGATTGTAATCAAGGTCGGCCGTTAATCGGGAGTTCACTGATCGGATTTGTGTTGTGAATCCTGACACAACACGAATTCGTCCGTCTGTGAAGGGCGTGCCGTTGCTTTTCGGTCAGGTAATCATTTTCGATTCCATCGTCCCGCTGAGAACTCAGCGGGACGACGCCGTTCCCAGCGAGGGATAATCCGGGAAATAAATTCAGCATCGTCAGCGGAGCGAATCCCAATAACTCTGGGCCAGAACCACGGGGTTTTGGAATCCGCGGAAAGATTCCGGAATTTGTGTCAGAATCGCCTTCACCGCTGGTTCAGTGCGGCAGGAGACCATGATGACCGAATTTCCGAACACGCAAGCCAAGTTGCTGGCTGCCATCAAATCGCCTGAGAATCGCCGGGCCTGGGATGAATTCATCGAAATCTATCGGCCCGGCTGTTTACAGGATGGCTCGGCAGCGAAGAATGCAGGATGCGGATGCCCAGGACGTAACTCAGGATATTCTGGTGCGCATCGCCGGCGCTAATCAAGACGGACATCTCCAATGATGCCCTTCGCTGACACCTGGGAAATGGACCCGGGGGTTGGGTCACTGAATAAGACGGACTTTTCTCATCTGGAGCTGAGCTGGCGAGAGATAAAATACGCACGAAATGAGGATCGAATCCTGACAGAAAGTCAATGGCAATGATTCAGGAGGAATCCAGCCCACTTTTCAGTCCAGTCGACCTAACACTGGCGATGCGTTTTTGAATCTCTACTCGATCTGACTTCGACTCTTGACTTCCGTATTGCTGTGACAGACACGTCTCTTTGCGTGCTCGCTTGCACGCCGTGACTTCCAGCAAAATTTGAGTCACATCGCCCGGCATACCGCAGGTTTTGCATCTCCAGTCCGAAACAACACCGCCGTGCAATCAGCACCCGCACGGTAGCACTCAGCTGGACAACCAGATTCAGCCGACTCGATGAACTGGAGTTGATTTCTGCAAACGACTATTCTCGAACTCGATGATGCCCTCCCGACAAAGGATCAGAGGCTCGTCTGCGTCGGTGAGACCGAACAGCTACAGTCAGACTATGACAGGATCTCGTTCACAATCCTCGGTCTTGTGACACCGGTCAGTCGCTCATTCAGGCCGTTGCGTTCGACGAATAATTCTTCGTGATGCAGACCCAGAAGATGCAGCAGCGTGGCGTGCCAGTCTTCGACGCTCACGCGGTCTTCGACGGCAGCAAACCCGAATTCGTCCGTCTGACCATGCACAGTACCGCCTTTCACGCCTCCGCCCGCCATCCAGGTACAAAACGCGTTCTTGTTGTGATCACGTCCGGCGTTCCGGACGTCTTTATCGGCGGGCAGTTGAGCGATTGGCAATCGCCCCATTTCACCGCCCCACATCACCAGTGTCGAGTCCAGCAGACCACGTTGCTGCAGATCTTCCAGCAATGCGGCCACTGGCTGATCAGTGCGATGGCAGGCGTCTTTCAGTCCTGACGCAATGGCACTGTGGTTGTCCCAGATCTGACTGTTGATAAATAACTGCACAAAGCGGACGCCTCGCTCGATGAGTCTGCGGGCGATGAGGCAGCGGCGGCCGTAGGATTCCGTTTCCTTTTGATCGACTCCATATCGGTGCTGAGTGTCGGCAGTCTCCTGGGAAAGATCGAGTGCATCGGAGGCCGCAATCTGCATCCTCGCGGCGAGTGCGTATGTTGAGATGCGCGCGTCAAGTTGTGGCCGATGGGGACGACGCTGTTCGTGAATTCGGTCCAGACGTGTGATCAGGTCCCTCTCAAACAGTGAGACTGCATCCGGTTGTTCGTAGTCGCGTTTGAGATTCAACACCGGCGACCCTGTTGCGCGAAATCGCGTTCCCTGATGCACGGCAGACAGAAAACCGGGACTCCAGTTGTCGATCCCATTGACAGGCAGACCGAGCGGATCGTCCAACACGACGTACGCGGGGAGATTCTGGTTCTCGGTACCGAGTCCGTACGATACCCACGATCCCAGTGAAGGGTG
>JANOZG010000964.1:0-1898 GCA_031429275.1 Planctomycetota bacterium | reverse complement strand
GCCTTGATGAGCTCAGTCAACGGTGCGAAATCCGCTTTGGAGTTCATTGAGATTGCTTTCGGCTCCTGCGGCAATGGCCGTGGATTTGCCTCCAGATGATCGATCGATTTTTCCGCCGCAACGCGCGATGCAGCGGTGTTTACTGGCTTTGGAGATGGATCATCTGCACTGGTCGATCGACTGATCGTCGCGATCGAAGGTTGTTGATATGCCACGAGGTCCGCCACGGCATAACTACACAGTTCCATGCGAGTTTCTGGCGCAACATCCTTTGAGTCTGATTTGATTTTTACGACTGGTGCCACGGCTACTCGGTCCAGAAAAATGCTGAGCGCATTCGTGGCACCAAACAGCGGAGAACAGCTCACAAACGATTTCCGATTTTTCTCAAGATCCTGCACTGTCGCGGCAACCGCCTGCCGGACCCAGTCTTCTTTCAATTGCTCGTCCGAAACTGCCATCATCAAGAATTCCAGCAACGCACCACTGCTGGCAAGGCGTTTGTCGAAGTCCCCCTTTTCTTCGCGGCCTCGGAAGAAATTCGATGACAGGGTGCCATTCGGATTCCGCTGGTCGCGGACAAGCTGAATATGTTTCATAATCGTCTTGTCTGCATCCAGCCACACGCCTTCGAGTGGCTTGCTGGTTCGGAGAAATTCGTTGCGTGCGACCGCGAGAGAAAATAGACCACACGTTCCGCCGTTAGGTGACCCCGTCGGCCTAGCCTGGACCATCGTGACTTTGACCAGACGTTCGATATTCCATTTTTCACCGTTGGCGTTCTCCCAATCCGCATCCGGCGGCAGGTACTTGCAGAGCAACTGCAGGGTCCAGCAAACTTCCTCTTTTTCGTTCACAGTCATCTGAGCGTTCTTGACCATATCTTCCATTGTGATCGGTCCGTCAGGCGTTCCGAACTGTGCGTCCAGCGGAACGTCGCACATGGCCAGAGTTGCGGCGAACTGATTAATGTGCCCCTGAAAAGCATAGGGATTTGTATACGGATGAGCCTGCCCGCCGTGAACAGTCTTCTGGAACCAAGGTTCCCCATCAAACATCGGACCGGTCTGAATCCATTCCAGGCCGTTGATGACTTTTCCATCATGCTTCAGAACAAAATCACGGCGCAGGCCGTTCAGTCCCAGCATCAACTGCCACGGTGTTTGTTGATCGGTCGATAACAGTCGTCTGCGAGTAGACTCACGCATCTGCCATACCTGCTTGACCAGCGGATCAGACGACTGCTGAATGGCAGGCGGCATTGGTAGATCTGGCGCTGGAAATATCCCCTGCGGAACCCTGCCAGGATTGAGTTTTTTCTGTGACATGCTGGCGTCGTGGGTTCTATGTGGCACAGTTGACAGGTTCGCTTTCTCGTCCGGCTTTGTTGAACTGTTTTGTGAGTAGTGCGGTTCGACAACCCGGGCGGTGCCTGTCAGTGTTATGACACTGTCCTTACCACTTCCATTGATCGTCGCAGCGCCGAGGTCTTTCACCTGCGCGGTGTCCATCGATCCATTCTGCGTCACCATGATCATGTCACCGTCCTGGATGACCCGATTCAGCTTGCCAGATTCGTCGTTTTGCAAAATCCGCAGCGACATGGAGACGGGAACAGCCTTGCCCGAGATGATGTCCGGATTCGTGATTTCGATGGAAACGCCGTCAGAATCATCCACGCCGCCAGCCAATTCGATGGCATCAAGAAGTCGGATTTCTTTGTCCAGCTTCTGCCAGCCGGTGTTCTTCACAATTCCGTAGACAGCAAACGAAGGCTGGCCGGGAAGTGCGCGGAATTTTGCCATCGCACCACTCTGGTCCAAGAATCCGATTATCACGGTTTCCGCTTCGATGCGAACACTCCGGCCGAATGGTTCGACGATCGCATTGAGGGCATC
>JANOZG010000963.1:0-3072 GCA_031429275.1 Planctomycetota bacterium | reverse complement strand
GATCCCAACACCAAAGATCGACCAGTTTATGCCACTATGGAGGATCCGATTAAAGACGTCACCCTGCTGATCCTCGAGTTTGTGGGAAGCGAAGCTCAACCAAACGAGGCGCGTGTAAACCCACTCGTCGGTCACTGGAAGGTGGTTAAGCTTGCGGACATGCCAGTTGACCGATTGGCGGGTGCGACGGTCGTGATCGATGAGCATCGCGTCAAGATGCATGTGCCGTCGCAAAAGGGACCGCATCCAGATTGGCGATACACGCTCGGTGCGAACGGCGATATCGATCTCGTCGATGCTGATGATGTGAAAGGGGAATCAATTGTGCGAGCAAAGTATTCGCTCCAGGGGAACACGCTGTATTTGGCATTGAACGCGAAGAAAGGTGACCATCCACGACCGGAGTCAGCAACGGGCGACGTTCCGCAGGAAGGTGTGCAGTTCATTGTTCTTGAATCGGATGAAGAAGCACAGTCGAGCGAAGCGACCAAGGCGTCTGATGAAGGCCACGGACAACGCGAAGGCAATCAGCAAGGCCCGGAGCAACCTGCGTTGAGCAAGACGTTGAAACAACTGCAAGGCAAATGGCAACTGACTCGCCAAATCGCGGCGGACGGCGATGAAGAAGGCGCACCACGCAACTCAGTCTGGGAGTTCAAGGGTGACCGCATCGTCGTGCGGGATGGCGGGCCGGGCGGCGCGATGTGGATTCAGGTCGACGAAGCTCACTCTCCCGTGCATGTTGAGGTTGTCATCGAAACTGAGCAAGCAGCTGGGCTTGGTCTGCTGAGCATTGAAGGCGACAAGCTGATTCTCTGCCTCGGCAAACGCGAAAACACGCCCGCTCCCGAAAGTCGCCCTGAGAAGCTTCAATGGGTCTCCGGTGTCTGGTTCATGGAACTGCAACGAGTGAAGCCCGGCGAGACGATCGTTCCTTTGAAATCGAAGAGCCAATCTCAACCGCAGGAAGCACCTTCGCTGCGAGCTTCACCGATACCGCCATCCAGATCGCCAGTCGCAGACAATCCCGGAACAACGAGCCCTAACGGCACATCAAGCCAACCCGACCAGGCGCCGGCGAGTAAGTCAGGTCCGGTCTCTGACCGGGTGCGTGCGAAACTTGAGGCCCTTTTTCAAAAGCACTATCCCAAGGCGGCCTTTGCCAACCGAGGCGTCGAGGGCATTCACGTCGAACACGAGGTCACGACGTTCGAATTCCCCGCTACCGGAGGAAAGGGGGCAAAGCGTGAGGCTGAGAAGCAGCAGGGACCGAAGAGAGGAGGCATTCTATGTAGCGTCTATTCGTATTCAGGACCATATCGGGGACAGCTCAGTCTTTCGCCTGCTACAGAAGGCAAGGTTGCACAGCACCTGATTGATCGAAAGGAGTTCAAACAATTGCTCATGGCTCCGTACTCTCAGAAGTCTGACGTCCACATGTGGGTTGCCTTATCGTACCCGCTGGATACAGATGAAGCATTCTTGGAGAAGTTTCGTGAGATCATGGCGGACTTTGAAAAGGCCGCCGAGTGAGCGGTCGAATGAGGCAACGGAATTTATCCCCGCGACAACTTGAGGAGGGTTACCGATGAAGGCTCTTAGTTACGCTTGTGTTGTGTCCATTGTTACGTTGGCACTCTTGGTCGCGCTCTACGTCGATCACTTCTGGTCGCCATTTCTCGGCCTTCCAGCCGGGGTTGCGCCCGGCTTGGCCTTCGCGATCATCGCCATCAACGTGGGCACGCTGCTGGTGGCCGTCACTCGGCGGCGGCACTCTCAGAGATTGGCCTGGACGACGATGGGCCTGTCTGTGGTCCAAGTCGCTGTCCTTCTCGTCACGACCTAATCGACCAGCCAGAGGAACATCAATCCGCGGAAACAAAGATGTCAAGAACCGGACGCATTTCGGTTCCGACACCGTTCAGCCCCAACACGAAGGATGAATTCAATGAATCGCTGTGCCATTCAAAGCGTCATTTGCGTGACGTTGTTCACGGTTGCCGGTGGCGGAACCTTGCTAACCTTTGCTCAGCAACCGGTCGCAAAGGAAGCAGCGCAACAACTACCTCTGACGCCTCGCCCGCCCGGCGGGTTCATCAAAGAGCAACTCGGCATTTACTTGACGATTGAAGGCGTACTGTATGAGGGAAATGGAAAGGTCGAATCGAATTCGCTGATGGTTGACACCGTCGATGGTAAGAAACTCGACAAGCCAATCGTGATCCTCGTCAGGAATGTTCGCCTTCCGGCTAAGACGAGGTGCGTTCTGAAGGGATACGAGTTAGGGGCCATGATTGGAAGACCGGGTGCGGAATATGTCGCGTACAAAGAGCTTGGCAAAGATCCGCAGGAACTGAGAAATAGGGATGCAACCGGATTTCAGTGGCGCCCCTACTTCGTCCCTCTCATTGCCGTCGAACCCAAGGGCTTGGAAGTCACCACTCAATGGGGAATCGTCACGCGGTGAATCCGTGGAAAACGAAGGAGTCAGGATCCGAACACACTTCGGCTCCAACAACTTTCAAAAGGAGACGTGCAGGTGAGAGCGACAGGACAAGTTCGACCCAGTAAGCCAGCCGCCGCAACAGGATCGTAAGAATCATGCCGCAACCAAACGGACTCCACGCCACAAAACGCACAAAAGCGGTCGCGATGCTCGCTGCCGCAATCGTCTGCGCGCTTTCCGCATTTCCACCACGAATAGCTTCCAATGAAGTGCAATTCCCTGAAGTGCCGCGCAGCTTTCTATTTGGGGACGTGAATGTTGCCACCGTTGTGGTGCGTGATGGCCAATACGGTAGCTCTCCAATGACAGCCCGCATCGCTTGCCGCATCGAAATGGCTCGCCTTGCAACCGAATGGGTCGTCGTGCTTTCGGCCGCAACTGTGGCCGCATTGCTCTTGCACATGCGTGCATTGCAACCCTCGGATGAAGAAAGCGGAGAAACAACGGCAAAGGACGCCTGATGGTCTGACGCGCCGCTGTTAGCTGCTCAACCATTCGAACGAGAAGCAATGAACCATTAACGGACCCTCCGCAACTGAGAAGTCGCGAGCAAACCTTCACAACCC
>JANOZG010000962.1:0-5300 GCA_031429275.1 Planctomycetota bacterium | reverse complement strand
CAGCCTCGGAACGCACTGGACGGAGGCTCCTGCCTCCTCAGGAAGCCAGGGAGGCGGGAGCCTCCGGGGCAGTTCGTTCCAGGGCTGGAGCCCTGGAACGAGAGCAAGAGTTGCAGTCAATGCACTCGGCTGGCTGACGCCCAGCCGCTCGCCTTGAAGTTACTATTTGCCGACCTGATAACACATCATTTTGTCCTGTTCGCGCAGGTACAGTTTGCCATTCACCACAACAGGATGAGCCCAGCTGTTCCCTTTTTGATAGTCCGGAGCGAAGCTGCCTTTCAGTTTGTACTCAGTCGGAGTCGCTTCAATGAGTGCAACTGTTCCATCCTGGTAGCGGAAGATCATATGGCCGTCGATAAACAGCACCGCCGCGGAACCTTCGCCCGGTCCACGCAACTCGCCGCCCCAGGCAATTTCGCCAGACTTCATGTTGACGCAAGTCGGGAAACCCTTATTCTGCTGGTGACCCGCATAGATATGGCCATCGTGCAGAATCATGCCGCCGTGATGATTGTTAAATGTTTTGGCATCCAGAAAATACTTTTCTTCCGCAACGATTTTGTCGCCGTCTTTTTTCAGTTCAACCAGGCAGGTTCCGCAGCCATAGCTTGTTGATGCAAATACAAAATTGCCATCTGGAATTGGTGTCGGGATATTTGCGGTGCCGTTGGCGACACGATTGTAAGTCCACAACTGTTTGCCGTCGGCTGGGTTAATGCCGATCAGTCCTTTGCCAGTGAGTTGCACGTAATGCTGCATGCCGAGAGCATTTGAGATCACGATCGATGAATAACCGGCTCCGTCTTTGCCTGCTTTTCCGTCGAACGATGGTTTGCAGGCCCAGTTGTCTTTCCCCGTCATTTTGTCCAGACATACAACAAGCGCGTCAGGTCCGCCAGGCGTGCAGAGAACTCGATCACCATCGACCAGCGGCGATTCTGAATATCCCCAGCCGGACATCATCTTGCCATCCCAGTCGCTGAACTGACGCTGCCAGACGACATCGCCATTGTCAGACTTCAAACACGCGATCGAACCGTTTGACGTGACGACGTAGAGACGATCTCCATCGACAGACGGCGTGCAGCGCGAACCTTCATGGCTGTGTTTTGGATTCGATTCTGTAATCACTTTCTTCCACAGAATACTGCCATCTTCGGCTTTGGCCGCGATCACGGCCTGACCACCGTCGGTGTTTCCCAGTGTGTAAAGCATGCCTTTGACCACGGAAACGCTGGCGAAGCCTTCACCAAATCCTGAAGTTGTCCAGAGATGTTTTGGTGGACTTTCTGCCCAATTGGTGGATGCCAAGTGCTCATCGGACATGGCGTCACGATTCGGGCCACGCCATTGCGGCCAGTCGGCGGCTACCAAGGAACTGCTCAGGCACACGAAACCCAACACTATTTGGAGAGGACGAGACAAAAACAACATAGTCAAACCTTTCAGAGACATCAGCACAGAACATCCCATTGTTCCGGGCATTTGGAAGCGTAAACGGTATCCCCTCGCCCGCAAAAGAACAACTCAAAGCGAATTCTGGAGCCACGTGGTTCGATCCGCCCTGCGCGACAGAAATGGAATTCTGCCGCATCCACCGATAGAAACGATTGCTGTCGCGACTGGAGGCTCTATCCTTGGTCACTTCGGTGCGGGGCTTGGTTGTCATTCGTCGCTCAACCACTTCAATCGTTATGTTCCTGCGCAGCACCGGCCATGGGGAGTGGCGAAATATGCGGGCTTTTGGTGAACTTTTGGGGTTCTGCCGCAGAACGAGACTCTGCCGGGATTCCGCGTTTGACCATCGCGCATTCTCGCCATATATTCGAAATGTCGTAAAGTTGATTGGGAGTGGTTGCTAAGTTGGATGCGACGTCCACTTGCAGCGAATCATCACAGTTGTCAGCACGGCAACAGTTTACAGTCTGATTTCAGGGAAGGAATCAAATCGCGAGGCATGATGCCGCTCGGTGACGAGCTACTGAGACAGTTGACCGGAAGCTGCAGTTCTTGCAGTCATGGTCCAGGGGAAAATCATGCCGATGAAGTCATGGGCGATCAGAATTCAGTCCATCATCATGCTTTCGCTGAGCTTGCTGCTGTTTTCAACAGATGCAGCCGCGAAGGATTCTTCCGGCGTTGATTTGTCCCGCTATGCGAATGCTGAAGAAGCCCGACTGGCTGGTGAGCAGCTCGAAAACAGTCATCAGTGGGTCGAGGCCATTACGCTGTATGAAGCAGCAATCGAAGAATGGAAGAACGACGAAGGCCTGACATACGCTCTTCGAAGAACTCGTATTCACTTTGGCGTGGAGCGTCGTTATTCAGATCGCAGCTTTGAAAACCAGCTGTTGACGAAAGGTCGAGCTGAGGCGCTTGATCTTTATGAAGACATCCTTTCGCGCGTGCAATACGAATACGTCGACAGCATCTCCGTGACTCGTTTTGCCGCGCATGGAACTGAGAGTCTTTACATGGCGTTGAAGAACGATAAGTTTCTGAGCCGTAATGTGAAACCGGGCAATGACGACGGGGTTGAGAAAGTACGAAGTATTCTGATCAAGGACTTTTGGAATCGTCGTCTCGAAACACGGCTCGACGCCCGCGCTTCCATTACAAGCGTTTGTGATCTATGTGATCGTGAATTGGGAATCTCCGGTACTGCGATCGTCATGGAGTATATCTTCGGCGGTTGCAACGCCCTTGATGAATACAGCAACTTCCTGACACCTGACCGCTACAACGATCTGTTTGGCAGTATTCAGGGTGAACTTGTGGGAATCGGCATCGAGATGAAAGGCGTCAAAGGACGCGGAATGCATCTCGTGAACGTATTGCTGGACAGTCCGGCGGAACGTGGAGGACTGGAGCCCAACGACTTTATCATTGAAATCGACGGGACTGACTGCAGAGATTTGACGACCGACGATGCGGCTCGACTGCTGCGTGGGAATCGTGGAAGTCAGGTCACTCTGACTTTCGAGACCGCTTCAGGGTCACAAAAATCAAACGTGTTTACTCGGCAGCGAGTACAGATTCATAGTATCACACGGAAAGTGATTCTCGATGAAGCCAGAGGCATCGGCTATATCCGAATGGAAGGATTTCAAAGTAACACCGCTGAAGAGCTGGATGTTGCTTTGCGAGAACTGGAGCGAAAAGGCATGAAGGCGCTCATTTGGGATCTGCGGGGCAATCCTGGTGGTTTGCTGGAAACCGCGGCGGCTGTCATCGAGCGATTCATTGATCGGGGAGTCCTGGTGTCTACCAAAGGCCGAGCACCAGAACAGAGTCAGGTTTTTCAAGCGCATGGAAACAATGTTCGTCACTATCCGCTGACTCTTTTGGTTGATGAAAACAGTGCCAGTGCCAGTGAAATCGTCGCAGGAGCGATCAAAGATCATCATCGCGGAACAATCGTGGGTCGCAAGACCTATGGAAAGTGGTCAGTGCAGAGTATCATTCATCTGCCCGGCGAAACCGGATTGAAACTGACCACTGCGAAGTTTTATTCACCCGACGATCGGAACTACTCACATGTCGGTCTTGAGCCAGATGTGACTGTGCCGTCTCCTGAAGATACGCAGGAAACATTCTTCCGTGGTCGAACCTCAGATGAGATTTCTGCGGATGCTGACGTAGCTGCCGCGATTGAAGAACTGCAGACTCGCCTTTCCCGCAAATAATTCAGGCAGGCTGTTACATAGGCAAACCGTGTGGCCTCTCCACTGCTCCGAAACTCGCACGGCGCCAAACCGGCTGAAGTCTTCGAGGACTTCTTTCCAGAAGGCATTGTTGCCATCGATTTCGCCAACGAAGCACGCACACTTCTTGTCGGGACAACCTCGGGCCATCTGTGTCTGTTGAACCAAAGAGGCGATCGCCTTGCTGAAGATCGCAGTTTCGTTGGTCTCCGCAAGCTGGTGTGGAGTGATAGTGGCGACATCGGCCTTGCGGTGCTTGGTGACAGTCGCATGTTGTGCTTTGACGCGCGATTGAAACCCCTGTGGGATGCGTCGATCACCGGAAAAATTGTCGAGATTGCGATTTCTCCGCATGGCAGTCACGTCGCTTTCAGCAGCGATTCTGCCAGACTTCATATTGTCACGGCGGACCGCAAAGAGATTGCAAAAGTCGAAACAAAGCGTGCGCTGGAGCATTTGTCGTTTCTTGCAGAAGCTCCGGACTTGATCGGTGCGGCGGAGTTCGGCCAGTTGTGTCGCTTCGATTTGAAGGGCAAGGAAATCTGGAACGAACGTCTGATGAACAATGCAGGCGATATGTCGGTCTCAGAAGGTGGGAAGCGTATTTTTCTGGCGGCGTTCAATCACGGCGTTCAGGTTTATGATCGCTCCGGAACGCAGCTGGGATCCTTTGCGATTGACGGAATACCAAGTCGCGTTTCGGCATCGGCCACCAAAAATCGCGTCGCTGTGCTGACGCTTGAAAATCGAATCATCTGGCTGAACTTTGAAGGTTCGATTCATTGGGCGGTGGACATCTCACATGATCCTCCCGTCCATATTTGCACCGGTCCGTTGGGGGACAGATTGTTTATCGCGACAACATCTGGTTGCCTGTTGCAGCTGGCCTGGCCGTAAGAAATGCCCAGCGAACAGTGGGTGTCAGCCCGCTGATACGACGCGACTCCTTGCCTGTGACCGGACCGTTCAACGTACGGATTCGCGAAGCGTATCCTGCCGGCAAGCTGACGCTTGACGCTCACCCACGCCAATCCAGCCCTCGTGATGCAATCTTTGGGGTGTTTGGGCAAAGCTGGCTGTTTTGGTGCTGGATGACATCCATATCGATCCGCCCTGCTCCGCCGTTTTTTTCATCTGGAAAGAACTCAGGACATCGTTGACGGTCTCGCCTTGTGACGCCTGTCTGCGATATCGTTCTGCATCTGCGGATTGTGAACACTTGACCTGTTGAAGTGTTTATTCTAACTGGTGTTTTGCGAAATCGTTGTGACAAAATCGGAGTTGTGTCCATGGCTGGTTCTGTACGGTTGGTTCTGGCGTTTCATAATCACCAGCCGGTCGGTAACTTTGACGGTGTCTTCGAGCAGGCGTATCGGGACAGCTATCGTCCATTTTTAGATGTGCTTCAGGATTATCCTGAAATCCCGTTTGGGTTGCATACTTCAGGCAGCCTGCTGGAGTGGTTGGAAGTTCGGCACCCGGAGTACATTGATCGTGTTCGGAAAATGGTTGCGTCCGCGCAGATCGAAATCATCGGCGGTGCTTTCTACGAACCAATTCTGGCCAACATTCCACGCCGTGATCGCATCGGCC
>JANOZG010000961.1:0-4423 GCA_031429275.1 Planctomycetota bacterium | reverse complement strand
TCACGGTGTGTCGCCGGAAATACGCAGAATTGCCCGAGAACGCAAACTTCAAACGGTCGATGCAACGTGTCCCCTTGTCACGAAAGTTCATTTAGAAGCGATTCGATATGCGAATCATGGATACAATATTCTGCTGATCGGACATGAAGGCCACGACGAAGTTATTGGCACCATGGGAGAAGCTCCTGAAAGTATCACGCTGGTTGAGACCCCTGAAGAGGTTGCGAATCTGCCATTTACGACAGCCGACAAACTCGCTTATCTCACTCAGACAACGCTCAGCGTGGACGAAGCAACAGCCGTGATCAAAGCTCTCCGCAGCCGCTATCCGCAAATTGATTCGCCAAAAAAAGAAGACATCTGCTATGCCACCACAAATCGGCAGGATGCAGTCAAAGCTCTCGTCGAATCAGCGGATGTGCTCATCGTTCTGGGCAGTCAGAACAGTTCCAACAGCCGCCGTCTGATGGAAATTGGTGCCAGCCGTGGCGTACCTTCGTACCTCGTCGATGGTGCTGGCGAACTGCGGCGCGACTGGTTCGAAGAAGTTGAAACCGTCGTTGTGACTGCAGGTGCGAGTGCGCCGGAAGCTGTGGTCCAGGAGTGTATTGAATTCCTGCAAAGCCATTTTGCGGCAGAAGTTTCCGAAGTAACTCTGCGAGAAGAAAATGTCCATTTCGCGACACCGCGTGAGCTACTGAGTCTCAAGCCAGCGAACAATTAGAGTTTATCACGAATCATCTGCGCAAGGTGCTCGCATCTTTATGTAAGCGAACAACCCGCGCGGTTAAGATCGACGAGCCGGGAGGCTCGTTTTCTTCAAGCGATCTAAGCCCTAGTGAATAGTTTGTTGCGACAAATCGACTCAGGGCTGACGCGCAGCCGCTCATCGGATCACTGGTTTTGCCTCATTTACCCTGCAGTTTGAACAATCGCCTCGAAACCTGTAAAACTCCGCTTGCTTGGATAGTATTACTGCCAAATCCCGCGACTTCTCGTAGCAGCCGCGATATGGATTGGCAGCGTTTGAACATAAGAAATGGACTCATGATTCAGGTTCAACTCCCGGACGGAACTGTTCTCGAACATCAGGATTCTGCCTCAGCTCTCGACGTCGCCGCTGGTATCGGTGATCGTCTCGCCAAAGCCACGATCGCCGCCAGCATCAACGGTGCGGTCGTTGATTCCATGCGACCGCTCGCCGATCTCACCGACGCTCGGCCTGTGCCGTTAAAACTCATCACAGAACGAGATCCGGAAGCACTCGGCGTGATGCGTCACAGCTGCGCGCACGTCATGGCGCGGGCAATCATGAGATTGTATCCCGCCACGGGACTGGCATTTGGTCCGACAACCGGGCATGGATTCTACTACGACTTTGATCTGGCGACTCCGATCAGCGAAGACGATTTTCCTCGCATCGAAGCCGAGATGCAAAAAATCATCGATGCTGCCGAACCATTCGAACGCTTCGAAGCCGAACGTGACGAAGCGATCACGCTTTGCAGCGATCTAAAACAGACTCTGAAGACCGAACATATTCGCACGGGTCTCGCCGATCATGCATCGCTCAGTTTTTACCGCCAAGGCGAATTCGTCGACCTTTGTCGCGGGCCGCACATTCCACATGCTGGCAAGATCAAGGCATTTAAGCTAACGACAGTTGCGGGGTCATACTGGAAAGGCGATGCAGCCGGCAAACAATTGCAGCGAGTCTACGGCATCGCGTTCTTCGACAAGAAGGATATGAAGGCGCATCTGGAGCAACTTGAAGAAGCGAAGAAACGCGATCATCGAGTTCTCGGCAAGCGGCTTGGGTTGTTTACCATCGCCAATGATGTCGGCCAGGGCTTGTGTCTGTGGCTTCCGAAAGGGGCGACAATTCGAGCGACTCTGGAAGAATTCATCAAAGCGGAATTGATGCGTCGTGGTTATCAGCCGGTGTATTCGCCGCATATCGGGCGAGTCGAATTGTACGAAACCAGCGGACATTTTCCGTATTATCGCGATTCGCAGTTCGCGCCGATCTTTGGGCATTCGGCCGGAGCTCTTGTTGACTATTGGATTCGCTGTCTGGACCCACGTGAAGCGGAGCCGGCACCGCCTTCGAAAGAAGATGAACGCAAGTTGCTCGACGCCGCGAAGGTGCTTGGCTTTGACGACAAAGATTTTCCAATCAACGGCAGCGCCGATCAAAAACGCGAAGTCCTGCGGAAGTGGGAGAAACAGCAGGAACGCTTTCTGTTGAAGCCGATGAATTGCCCGCATCATGCTCAGATGTACAAAGCGATTCCTCGCAGCTATCGCGATCTGCCGGTGCGACTGGCGGAGTTCGGCACCGTGTATCGTCATGAGCAATCTGGCGAACTGAACGGTATGCTGCGGGTGCGTGGGTTGACTCAGGACGACGCACACTTGTTCTGTACTCCGGAACAGGTGGAGCAGGAATTCAAGGACACGCTGGGACTTGTGAAGTACGTCCTGGAAGCGGTTGGTCTGGAAGATTATCGTGTGCAGTTGTCGTCGCGTGATCCAAAGTCTGACAAATACGTCGGCAGCCCGGAGTTGTGGGAGAATGCCCAGAACACGCTTCGCAAGGTGCTAACCGAACAGGGTATGCAGTTTGTCGAATGCGAAGGTGAAGCTGCGTTCTACGGACCAAAGGCAGACTTCATGGTGAAGGATTGTCTGGGTCGCGAATGGCAATTGGGAACCGTGCAGCTGGATTACAATCTGCCTGAGCGTTTCGAACTGGAGTATATCGGCGCGGACAACAAGCCGCATCGACCAGTCATGATTCACCGCGCGCCGTTCGGTTCGATGGAGCGTTTCTGTGGGATGTTGATCGAACACTTTGCGGGTGCGTTTCCGTTGTGGCTAGCTCCGGAGCAGATTCGCGTGTTGCCGTTGAGCGAAAAGTCTGACGACTACGCCAACGAAGTGGCGGCGAAACTGCGGCAAGTTGGTTTCCGCGTGGCGACTGATCTGCAGAGTGCTCGTGTGCAGGCGAAGATTCGCGAAGCTCAGTTGGATCTGATTCCTTACATGCTGGTTGTGGGGCCAAAGGAAGCCGAACAGAACGCGGTGAATGTGCGTTGTCGTATCGATGGTGAATTGGGCGTCATGTCGCTTGATGATGCCATCAAGAAACTCTGTGAAGAGCGTGATCAACGAACGATCCGTCAGGTGGCCAAACGCGTGGAGACACCGGCGTTGACAGCGTCTGGCGGGGAACAGAATGAGTATTGATTTGAGATTTCAAATTTCCGATCTCAAATTTCAGTTTATGGCGTCAGACAACTCGTTCCGAGGCTCCTGCCTCGGAACGCACTGTCCGGAGGCTCCAGCCTCCATCGTTGATTGTCGAGGCAGGAGCCTCGGGTGCAGCGCGTTCCAGGGCTGGAGCCTTGGAACGAGGTGTATGTCATCGTGTTGCGAGATTTTAGATTCTGAGACTCCATGAAACGTGATGAAGCTTTTGAACTTGCCATCCAATGGCGAGACGATCCAACACTGCTGGTCGGTGATCTGCGTGCGGCCATGAACTGGTTGTGGCAGAACAGCGACGAGGCCAAGGATGGGGTGTCGCGTGCAGTGGGGGTCCGCACAATGGACGCAGCGTTGCGGGAGGATGCAATCCAGTTGCTGATGCCGGTGCACAAGGCGTTGGCCAAGTACACGGTGTTGATTAAGACAACGAAGTTGACGCCTGACCTGCTGGTGCCGGTGATCGATTCAATAATGCCAGATGAATCTGCGGAAGTTTTGTCTCAAACTGCGGACTCCGGGCGCATTGCTGTTTCTGGTCTCAATAGCGTCGTCGATGCCGTTGAATTCACTCAGCGATGGGTCGACAAACAGCAACGCATGTGCGGCGAGGAAGGAAATCGAAGTGAGATCCTCAAGACCACAATTGAAATTGTGGGCGATGAATTGCTCGTGAAGACCGACCTGGACGGAAGTTTAAAGTTACGTGGGTCTGCGAATATACCGATGTTCCTGGCATTCTTCAGGACTGCGAAACATTTCCTGGACACTGACACGTTTCTGGATATCGATCGCACCGTGAAGGCTACAAATCTCGATCGTCATCGCGTGCGATTGTCCTGTAAACTGCATGATGTGCTGATTGAAATTGTCTCAGAAAAAGGCGGGTATCGAATGCAGAAATTTCGACCGTGATTCGGTAGGATTCAATGGAACGTAGGCCGGTCCACACAGACCGTCATGAGCACCCACGTTAATAAATATCTGGCGATACTCGTTCAACCTTTAGCCGCCGGCGTATGCAAAATGAAGTCAACGAGCGCGCCTGCGGCTGACTGTTAAACGAAATACTTCGGCTTCGGTGCTCACACAGCACGAAAGGCAAACAACATGGACGCAATGGATATTCTTGGCGGGTTGCTTCGTCAAAAATCTG
>JANOZG010000960.1:0-6443 GCA_031429275.1 Planctomycetota bacterium | reverse complement strand
AATAACAGTGCCACCAACCCATTTTTATTAACCCACAAAAAGACACTTCGTGCGAAATGAAGAGACAGGGGACTGACTGGCACGTGACTGGTACCTTTTGTCAGTGTCCCAATTGCGGTCGCATGTACTTCACGAATGGAGTGGCAACAAATCAATTGTCGCGTAGATGTATACACTGCGGCCAGAAGAAGTGGGGCGAAACACAGGAAAAAACAGGTGTCGATTGATTGAGACTTTTCTCTGTCTCCTCGTACCGACCCCTTCTCTGAAAACACACAACGGGGTCTCTTTGATTTCGGAGTCCACTGAATGTCGGGCAAGGAAAAAAAGTACCGAGCACCTTAACGAAGCTAAGGGAGTTTAGACTGTTTACGGATGATCGGTTTCGAAATTTCGGGAGAGACGGCGATGCCACGAGTCCATCGGCGAGAGATCTGTTCGGACGATGAGATACAGGTCTTTCATCTGATCAATCGCTGCGTGCGACGCACGTTTCTATGCGGGATTGATCAAAATACCGGCAGGGATTTCTCACACCGGAAAGACTGGATTCGGAATCGCCTCGAAGTTCTGACCGGGATCTTTGCCATTGATGTCATGGGCTTCGCGGTCCTCAGCAATCACATGCACATCGTCGCCAGAACGTGGCCGGATCTCGTCAAAACATGGTCCGATGAAGAAGTCGCTTTGCGTTGGTGGAATTTGTTTCCGCTGCGACGCCAGCAAGACGGTTCGCCCGCCGAGCCGACGGAATTTGAACTCAATCACATCAGCAACTCGCATCGGGGCTGAAAGAAAAGCGTAGACAGTTGTCGAATGTCTCGTCGTTTATGAAGTGTCTGAGCGAGCCGATCGCAAAACGCGGGAATCGTAAGGAAGACGTCATTCATATCTTCGCTTCCATGAACCTTGATAGTCAGGCGATTGTACGATTGGCTCGAAACAATGATGGCAATGCGGTCGATGTTCGGTTCAAATACAAACTGCGTAATGCAGTCGCAATCAAGGTCCGCAAGGGCGGATCAGCGCATCAGGGGCGATTACCATGTTTGAAGTGCTGGCCGTTTTCATTTTCTTGATCCTGCCGCTGTTGTTGATCCTGGTGGTTCCACTGTATTTTCAAGTTCGCCGGATACGTCAAACACTGGACGAAACCTCCTCTCACCTCAGGAATCAGTTGCTCGGTGTTCAAAACAGCCTCAACGATCAACGTAAGGTTCTTGGAAAAGTGCTGAGTTCTGATGCGGGCCAGCAGACACATGCGGCTTCTGCTTCAGCCGCCGTGAAACCGACGTTCGAATCTTCGTCAGCACCTATTGAAGTAAAGGCAACGCTTGACGCTTCCGCTGCGAGTAAATTGCCGGAATTGATCAACACAGAGGATGTTTTCCTGACAGGAAATATCATGCCGGTCGTACCTGCCGCCGCCCCTGATCGAGTACTTCCAGTTTCCGCAGTTCCTTCCGTACGTGCCCCGACTGAACTCAAGAACTTCGCGGGCCACATCGAGAAACCAGGCTACTCAGCGTATGCACCACCACAGGAAATTCCCAGAGTACCGAATCGATTTGAGACTGCTGCGAAGGAAGTGCTCCATCGAATCTGGAATTGGATTATTGTCGGCGAAGATCACATCCCGAAGGGCGTCTCGGTTGAGTTTGCAATCGCCAGCCAATGGCTTTTGCGGCTGGGCATCTTATTATTGGTCATCGGGATCGGCTTCTTTTTGAAGTACTCTATCGAACACGGTTTGTTGCCTCCCACAGCCAGAGTTTCTTTGTCGGTAATGGCTGGTCTTGTGATGCTGATCGCTGGCACCAGAATTCTGGGGGGCACTTTTCATGTCATGGGTCAGGGCCTGATGGGAGGCGGCCTTGCGACATTGTACTTTAGCGCCTTTGCTGCTGCGAATTTCTATCACCTGATCACGATGCCCGTGGCTTTCGCGGCAATGATCGCTGTGACAGTGCTTTCAGGATTTATCGCCGTTCGCTTTCATTCCATTCTGACTGCTGTGCTTGGCGTCGTGGGTGGGTATGGAACTCCTGTGATGCTATCGACAGGGCAAGTCAATTTTCCGGGACTGTATGGATACATGCTGGTGCTGGGGATCGGAGTGCTCGGGATTTGTGCCTGGAAACGCTGGCCGCTGCTGAATTATCTGAGTTTTGCGGGCAACTTTTTGCTCGTCGGTGGATCTTTGAAGGACTATCAACCGGATGTTCATTTTTGGCAAGTGATGCCTTTTCTGGCAGCATTCTTTGTCTTGTTCTCCACGATGGTTTTTGTGTTCAATCTTTTCAATCGCACGAAATCGAATCTTCTCGACGTGCTTGTGTTATTTCTGAATGCGGCCGTATTTTTCAGTCTCAGCTATTGGCTTATCGAGAAGTCCTACGGAGAAAAATGGGTGGCAGCGGTCACGCTTGGCCTGACAATGTTTTATATTGTCCACGTCTGGTATTGCCTGGTGCGACGAGTTCTTGATCGCGAACTCATGCTGAGTTTTACTGCGCTGGCGGCGTTCTTTCTGGCCGTGACGGTGCCGCTGCTGTTGTCACGCGAGTGGATCACCGTCAGTTGGGCGATTCAGGCACTTGTGATGTTGTGGGTCTCTGGAAAACTCAACAGCGAATTTCTTCGACATGTTGCCTATGGCCTGTATTTCATCGTTCTCGGACGGTTCCTGATCCTGGACTTGCCATCTCAGTATGGTCGGGCGAGTCTTGCGGACCTGCCGGTATTGGATTACCTCAAACAGTTGGCTGAACGCCTCTTGATGTTCGGCGTTCCGATTGCTTCGCTCGCATTGGGGTATCGGATGCTTGCGAAACCCGGGCACACTGTCACGCTGGTCGTTGATAGAGCCGCCGATATCAGTGGTTGGATTGAAGGGCGAGTTGTTGCGAGGTCGGCGTTGTTCGTGGTGTTTGGGATGCTGTTTTTGTACATGCATCTGGAACTCAACCGGACACTTGGCGCACTGTACCCGCCTCTTCGCCTTCCTGTTTTGACTCTGCTGTGGTTATCCGCCTGTCTGTTCCTGACACTCGAATTCGCAAGAACAACGAGTCGCATTGTTCTTGGATTTCTTTTGGTGTTTGTTGGAGCGGTCCTGCTGAAGCTGATTGTGTTCGACTTGCAGGCCTGGTCAGCGACCAGCACGTTCTATTACGATGGTCCGTATGTGTTTTATGATGCTGGATTTCGATTGCTGGATTTTGGTGCAATCATTGTGTTTTTTGTGTTCGCTACTCGCTTGCTGATGAAGCAGGCAGCGACATCGCATCAGGATATTGCCCGCGATGCAGGAATTGTGATGGCAACTGCCGGAGTCGGCATGCTCTTCCTTTACACTACGCTTGAGGTTAATTCGTTTTTGAAGCACTATGTAGAAAACCTCCGATCCGGCGGCATCTCGATTTTATGGACGCTGTTTGCTCTGTCATTTCTTGTAAGAGGAATCAGCAAAAACATCAAACCGATGCGATATGTCGGACTTGCACTGTTTGTCATCGTGGCGTGTAAAGTATTCTTTTTTGATCTTGCCAAACTTGATCAACTATATCGGATTGTGGCATTCATCATCCTGGGTGTGCTGGTTCTGTTTGGATCGTTCCTTTATCTTCGAGCCCGAAAAACGTTTGAGTTTGTAACTGAAGCGGTGACTGAGACCCCAGTGTCAGAGGCGACTGCCGGCGAGCACGAAATTGCAATGACAGACGAAGGAGAGTCAAAATGAAGGTAATGCGAGGGTGTGTTTGCGTTTTCTGGATGATCGTCGGACTCGCAGGATCGTGCGTCGCTGAGGAACCTTTATCGTTTCGGTTTTCTCGCCCCGTCGTGATAAACGAAACAACGCAGGAAGAGTTGTTCGCTGTTCCGTTGGACAGTGAAATCTATGCTTCAACGCAGGACTATTTTGGTGATCTGCGGATCATTGGTTCAGATGATCAGTTAGTTCCATTCTTGATTCGGCCCGTGCGAGAATCCCGTACTGAAAAGAGCGAAAAAATATGGACGGCAACAAATCGTAGCCTCAAACCACTGGAATCCGATGGCCTTGAAATCCGTATCACTCTGGACAAGAACGATCCACCCCCGATGGGAATCCGCTTCAAAACGCCGCTTAGCGATTTTGAACAACAGGTGCGTGTCTGGTCGATCCTGGATGGTTCGGAAACTTCGCTCGTTGATGCAGCCTTGATTTTCGACTATTCAAAATTCATGGACGTACGACGAACGGAAGTCAGGATTCCTCCTACGACTTCGCGAGAATTCAGGATCGCGATTGACGCATTGACTTCGGATCAGGAGTCTCAACTGCTGGAGCTAACTCGTTCATTTCGAAACGACGCAGAAGACACTCGTACTGAGAAGATAGCTATTCAACGGCGTCCATTTCGAATTGACCGCATCGAATTCTGGACTGAACAGGACGAACAAATTCGCAAGGCAGACGTGGTTCGGCCGTGGCCTGTATCAGATTTCATGGTCGCCCAAGATTCTGAACTGAAGCAGACAATCGTGACTTTTAACGCACATCGTCAACCTTTAACAGAAGTGAAAGTCGGAAGCAGCAGCCGCAATTTCAGTCGCAGTGCCGCCATTCAAGTGGAGACACATTCCGGGGTGAAATCAGAATGGAACACCATTGCTGAAGCGACAATTTCAAACTTCCAGCTCAAAGATTTCCAGGAAGAGCACATGACGATCGGCATGGCGGAGACTCGGGCTGGCAAATTTCGACTGGTGCTGGAAAACCGCGACAATCCACCACTAATGATTGATTCTATCGATGTCTTTGGACATCAGCATGAAGTTGTGTTTATGGGTGCTCCTGGAAAGAATGTCCGTCTGGTCTACGGCAATGATTCGGCCCAGGCACCAGAGCTGGACACAGTCGCACTCACGACGGCATTAGGCAGAGACATCACTCCGGTCGCCGCGGCGCTTGGAATTCAAACGGAGACTATAGCGTCAGCCGCTGCAGCAAGACCGCTGAACGCGATGGATTTGCTGAACAATCCACTGGTGATCGGAACGGTGATTGGTGTGCTTGTGATCGTCCTTGGCTGGGGATTGTTTCAGGCCAGCCGCAAGATCGACCAGATGCCCCCCGAGTGAGGAGGGGTAGATTTCGAATCTCAATTCATCTTGCGTTGGTCATCGATCCGAATGCGGTGAATGCCCTTCAAGTAATGATCTCGCGGATCACCGTGCCATGCACGTCCGTCAAGCGAAAATCGCGGCCTTGGAAGCGGTAGGTGAGTTTTTCGTGATCGAGCCCCAGCAGGTGCAGAATGGTAGCCTGCAGATCATGGACATGCACCTTGCCCTCCGTGACGCCGAAGCCGAGTTCATCCGTTTGCCCCATCGAATAACCACTCTTCACCCCACCACCCGCCAGCCACATGGTAAAGGCGTCGATGTGATGGTCGCGGCCAGTCGGAGTGCGGTCTTCACCCATTGGCGTGCGGCCGAATTCACCGCCCCAAATGACAAGTACATCGTCGAGCATGCCCTGATTCTTCAGGTCCTGCACCAACGCGGCTGAGGCCTGATCGACTTCCTTGCATCGAGTCGGTAGTTCTTCGTCGAGCGATTCGGCTCCGCCATGCTGATCCCAGTTTGTGTGATAGAGTTGGACGAACCGCACGCCACGCTGCACAAGTCGCCGAGCCAACAGAGCATTGTTCGCGAACGAAGCGTGTCCCGGTTCGGCACCGTAAAGCTTTAACACATGTTCGGGCTCACCCTGAATGTTCATCAATTCCGGCGCGCTGATCTGCATGCGATATGCCATTTCGTATGCGGAGATGCGCGTCTGAATTTCCGGGTCGCCAACGACGTCGAATCGGGCCTGATTCAGATTTCGCACGGCATCGGTAAATTCTCGCTGAGCACTCTGATTGAATCCAGCGGGGCTTTCAAGATTGAGAATTGGGTCGCCTTGTCCACGAAACGGCACTCCCTGAAAATTCGTCGCCAAAAAGCCGCTGGACCACAACGCTGAACCACCACGCGGGCCTCGCGGGCCGGATTGCAAAACGACGAATCCAGGCAGATTCTGAGATTCACTACCGATGCCATATGTCACCCATGATCCCATTGATGGGCGTCCGGGTTGTGGTGAACCTGTCTGCATAAAGAGTTTCGCCGGGCCGTGATTGAACACGTCTGTCGTCATGCCTTTCAGCCAGCAAACGTCATCAGCAATGTTGCGGTGATATGGCAGCAGATCGCTGAGCACAATGTCGCTGTCTCCGTAGCGGCTAAACGTGCGGCGGGTACCAAGCAGTGTTTCAGTGCCCTTGAGAAACGCAAATCGGCGGTCCTTCATAAAGCTTTCAGGCGGTTTCTGGCCTGAAAGTTCTGTCAGTTTCGGTTTGTTTTAGAAGAGTTCCAACTGACTTGGACCACCAGCCATGAACATTAAAATC
>JANOZG010000959.1:0-3961 GCA_031429275.1 Planctomycetota bacterium | reverse complement strand
GATTGCTGCAGGCTGATGTCGGTGCGGGCAAAACGGCAATTGCCGTGTATGCCATGTTGTCGGCCATCGCAGCAGGATATCAAACTGTGCTTATGGCTCCGACGGAGGTTCTGGCAACGCAGCACTGGGAGACATTTGATGAATTGCTCGCCGAAAGTCGAGTACAACGAGGTCTATTGATCGGCGGACTGCCCGCTGCAAAACGTCGCGAGTTACTCGAAGGTATCGGTTCAGGCAAGACGCAGTTGATCATCGGGACACAAGCCGTGATTCAGGACAGCATAAAGTTTCACAACCTGGCACTTGCCGTGATCGACGAACAGCATCGTTTCGGAGTTCGTCAGCGAGCCAGTTTCACCGGTGCCGATGTGAGTCCGCATGTGCTGGTGATGACTGCAACGCCAATTCCGCGCAGTTTGTGTTTGACCCAGTTTGGAGACCTGGATGTTTCCGTCATTCGCGACCTGCCCCCCGGCCGTCAGAAAGTCGTGACGGCAAAGATCATGGATGTGGCAGAACAGGCGAAGATGTGGAATTTCGTACGACAACAAATCGCAAAAGGCCGACAGGTCTACATCGTTTGTCCGCGAGTTGAAGGGCAGTCGGATGACGATGCTGCCGCTGCTGAGACTGTGTTCGCACAATTGATGCGAACTGAACTTTCCGGATTGCGAGTAGAGTTATTGCATGGTCGTATGGATCGTGAACAGCGGCGTGAGGTAATGGATCGGTTCAGAAATCACGAAGTCGATGCAATGGTCTCAACGACGGTGATTGAGGTGGGCGTGAACGTCACAAATGCGACAATCATGATTATTCAGCAGGCCGATCGATTCGGCCTGGCTCAGTTACATCAGTTACGAGGTCGCGTTTGTCGCGGCAGCTATCAAGGCTACTGTTTTCTGCTTTCTACCACTGAAGCTTCGGACGCACTTGAACGTTTGTCCGCATTGGAGAAATCCTCCGATGGCTTCGAACTTGCCGAAAAAGACGCAGAACTCCGAGGTCCCGGCGATATACTTGGATTGCGGCAAAGTGGAGCGATGCCGCTGCGTCATGCGGACCCGGTACGGGATTTGGCAATCCTTCAGGTTGCCCGCCGTATGGCTCAGGATCTTGTGGATCATGGGCAATTTGATCAGCCTGAATTCCGTGAACTGAAAGCTGTCGTACTTCAGCGTTTTGCCAACTTGCTCGATCTGCCTCAAACAGGTTGAGCTTGAGAAGTTTTCGTAGGTTGAGACAAGTGAGCAACGCGAATGCCGGCCTACCGTGGTGCGGACATCACACGGTGGGCAGGCGCGGCTTGTCAGCCGCTGGTCCCATCCTACGATTCACGTCAGGATGGGGCTGGAGTCCCGTCCTACGAGACGTTTGATTGTGTTCACCATTTCTACAAGCTCTTGTCGCGGTTATACTCTGCGAACCACCGATCACTGAGAACTCATAAGTCAGGTCATCCATGAGGCATCCAGACATGAAACAATTCGCCATCGCGAGCCTTGGAATCCTTGTCAGCATTGCCGGCGCTCAAGCATCAATGCTGCCATCGACCTTCGATGATCCATCGACGCAGAGCGTCGCTTCGGCCGCCGCTTTTGGCCGTATGCCAACCGACCAGATTAGAGAACGCCTGCAACAGTGGCTGACATTGGCTCGGACCGACGAAGCGACGACGCAGCTCGTCGTGGACATTTGGGCTGACAAATCGCAAACCGACGGACTCACCGCGGAAGAAACTCTGGATCGTCTGATCGATTCATTCGCTATCGCCGATAAGTCAGTCCAGCAACTCGTTGAAGCCTGTCGTTCCACTGGCACTCGCAAGGCCCTCGACTTCGAAGGCCCGCGATCCGATGCTTTCTTTCGGGACCATGTGTCACTCTATCATGCACGCTGGCTGACTCAGCATCGATTGTACGACGAAGCTATCGCGATGCTGGAACCGCTCGATCCGGAAAACGTTGTCGATCCTGCAAGTTTATTCTTTTATCGAGCCGTCTGTCGGCTGCGACTCTTGGAACCTGCCGAATCTGGTGATGACATCACTTTGCTGCTCAACAATACTCTCGACGTCCCATCACGATTTCGTGCGGTTGCCGAGATGATGAAAGAAGAAGCCAAGGTTGCAACGGAAGGTTTGCCCCAGGTTGCTCGGCTGATGTCGGATGTGCAGCGTCGTCTGGATCTTGGAAACGCCGATGATCCCGTGCAGAAGCGCGAAGATGAGGTCATCGCCGCTCTGGACAAATTGCTGGAAGAAATGGAAAAGCAAAAACAGAAACAGCAGCAACAGGGTGACGGCCAGGGGCAGGGTCAGCAAGTTCAGCCAAGCCAGCAAGGGGCTGCTCAAAGCCAAATCAAGGGTTCAGCTGCAGAAGGCGATGCTGATCGCAAGGAATTGACAGAAAACGGCAGTTGGGGCATGCTCGACAAACAGGCGGAAACCAAAGCGCGGGAACTTATCCGCCAGCAGTTCCCACCGAATTTTCTTGACGCCATCAGCCGTTATACTCGCCGCATTGCTGAACAGAAAAAATGAGCGGAATGTGAGATCAGATTCGAAATCTACGCCACTGGGTTTACCTCGGTGGGAATTCGGCTTCTGCACGACAGTCGGCGGTTGAGAGTCGCAAGTCGTGAAAGGCCTATCAACCACCGGGATGAACCCGGTGGCGGACGTGAAAGAGCGAAAAGCAAACCACAATGCTAACCCTCACATTACTCGCCGCGTTACTGGCGCCTACGGACTCGAAGATCTCAATGCTTGACGGACGAGCTCACAATGGCTCGCTGGTTGCGGTTTCTTCAACTGATGTTGAGATCACAGAAAACGGGACCAACGTCAAGTTGCCAATTGACGACGTCATGGTGATTGAACTTCCAGCCACCGCTGCAACGACGTCCGAAGAAACGCAAATCGTGTTCTTCACTGACGGTAGCCAGGTTCATGCCACCGCGATCACTCGCACGGCAAAATTGCTCGCAGCGCAAACATCGCTGTGCGGTGCCATCGATGCGAGCGTTAAATCGATTCACGCCGTTCGGTTGCAGGCAGAGAACCCTGCTTTCACTCAGCAATGGAACACGTTTCTGAAGCGTGACGCAGAAAAAGACAACCTCGTTGTTGCCAAGCGTGATGGTTCGGGACTCGACTTCCTGGCTGGCATTGTCAGCAGCGTGACAGCGACGCAGGTAGAGTTTTTGCTGGACGGTGAAACGATCCCGGTGCCTGCCGAACGCGTTTATGGAATTGTTTTCGCCCGCACAAAACAAATCACCACACCCGCCACGATTCAAATGACGAGCACTGTTGGTGACATGTTGACCGCAAGATCCATCACACTGGATTGCGACCAGTTCAAAATAGAAACATCCTGGGGGCAGACGGTTTCGATTGCCCTCAGCAGAGTCCAAAAAATCGACCTCAGCAGTGGGCGGATTCAGTTTTTATCGGATATGCCTGCAGTAACAGAACGCTTTGATGGCGTAGATCCGGAGAACAACTTGTTCACGGGATTGATTGACGCTGATCAACAAAAAATGCTCTTTGGGCCTCAACGAAATACGACGATCGAGCGACGATCCAGGCTGCGTTTGCGAGGTCGTGAATTTGCCAAGGGTTTGTGTATTCATTCCAAAACTGAAATGCAGTGGGATCTTGAAAAGAAGTTCTCTGCGATGGAATGTCTGGTTGGCATTGATGACGAAGTTGCGTTCAACGGATCGCATGCCGTGGCTTTGAAAATCACCGCTGACGGAAATGTGCTGTTCGAGAAACTGATCGCTACAACTGACGATCCCCTGCCCTTGCGGTTATCCCTGGAAGGTGTTTCTGTTTTGACCGTGCTGTTTGATTTTGGAGATGACAGCAGCGTGTGTGACTGGCTTGATATTTCTGACGCGAATCTGGTGATTGCCAAGGAGTAGCCGTGAAGGATTTTGAAGGCGATTCAGAAGG
>JANOZG010000958.1:0-6369 GCA_031429275.1 Planctomycetota bacterium | reverse complement strand
CTGGCCCTCTCCCCCAAGTCGTTTGCGGCAACGCTGCAGAGCAATACCGAGTGAACTTGCGCAAACGACTTGAGGGAGAGGGGACTCGACAAGACGACACGTTGGCAAACGCGCAGCTTCAAAACCAACAGGACCTCAATTGGGGTTCATGAATCTGCATTTTGCCCTGCCGAGATAGATTTTGTGCTGCGCAAGTCTTTGCTAAAATCGGGCCATGGAGAACCATCGCGAACATTACAGGATTCATTACGCCAACAGCGACCGGCCGAAACTGGAGGCGGGCGGCTGCCGGCTTTCGATTATCGATCTCTCGGAGAGCGGTGCGTGCCTCGCAAAGACTCATGTATTCCACGACGGCTGCCCTCCCACTCCCGTGAAGGTTACGTTTGCCGACGGTACAGTCATTTCCACCAACGGCATTTTTTTACGCGACGAACCAGAACGAGTTGCGATTCGTTTTTCTCCCATAATTCCGTTCCCTGTCGTTTTCGCCGAGCAACGCAGGCTGAAACACCTGGAACAGCTCAAAGAACTTCTGAACGAAGATGAAGAGCGACATTCGTGAAGGTGTCGCGAACGCAATTTCGCTGCATGTATAATCGCCGTTTCTGAACCGGAAAAACGTTGACCAGCGGCATCATGTGAGGCGATTTGACAACAGATGCAAGCGAACATCATACGCACAGAATGCGATGCGGGGCTTGCATCGCCCGCAAACTCTGCACTCTTGCAGCCTTACACGAAATTGCGGACCATATGGCATTGGGATTGCAACCCTGAAATTGCTGGACGTTCATTCTCAGTGGTCCGGTGGCAAGTTTGATGATTATCCAAAAGTCCCTTCTCCAATGTTCAATCATCGCCATTCTCGCAGCGCTTCTGCAGGGGCTGATGGCAGAAGTTGTCTCTGCGCAGGACTCCTCAGCGGCGGTCACTGATGTCACAGTTTATATGATGAATGGACGCAAGACGATCGGACAAGTTGATTCGACGACGGACGAAACACATCTCGTGATTCGCCGCAGTTCTGCCAACGTGGTGCTTCGCACGCGAGTCCTGTGGACTTCCATCAGCAGTGTCGAAATCGACAAGCAAACAGTCTCGGTCAACAGTTTCCAGCAGCAATGGCCCGACCTGAAATCAGACGGACCACAATCCGCTTTTGCTCTGTCACCTTCTTCTATCAAGATTTATCGAGCGTCGGACCCTGAATCCGAATCTGTGTCGTCGCGCCATGGCAATGTGATGACGATCACGAATGAATTGCCCGCCTCCATTGCCGCCGCAACTGCGACTGGAGCCCGCTCACAGGCATCAGTGCGGTCATTGCAATTCTTTACACAAGCCGCGAACTGGGATGACGACGTGGCGATTGACGGGCTGCTGATTCATGTTCGGCCGGTCGATGCCTCAGGCCACATGGTCGCGATTAACGGAACTCTGGATGTCAAGCTGATTGGGCTCACTCAGACACTGGGTGGTCAGGTTCAGCAAGGTCGTTCGCCGGTTGAGTTCCCTGTTCTGGAGACGTGGAGTCAGCCGATTCGTCAGAGCGATTTTACCAGCGAAGGTGCGGTGTATCGTCTTGAATTTCGGCGCTATCAACCGGACCAGGATGTCAACGTCGAACCCATTGGACTCACCAACGCTCGTCTGTCGGTGCCCAGCGTTGGGACGTTTGCTGCGACGGAAGACCTGACATGGCTCAGGCCATACAGCCAGATTCGGGATCTGCATCAGATGTACCGCGGCACGCGTATTCTGCCGCAGGAAACTCGCGACTGACGAATTACGATGTTGTGCCCGGACTCTGACCGAGCTGCATTATTCCTGGTCGTTTGAGTCCTGCCATTGCAGCATCGCCGCAAGGTCAAGCGAACCCTCGCTGAATACGTTGCACGTTATTCTTCGCTGCAAATCTCGATCACAAACAGAGATTCCGAATGACTCAATTGGCAGTTCGAGTCCATGTGCCAGGCACAACTTTCATGTTGAACGATCCCATCGCGAATCCCGGTGGTGGATCATTGAGATACGTATTGCCGTAATTCAGCGTTAGGGACGTAGAGCTTACATTAATGTTTTGATTTGCGATTGTGACACCTTGTATGTTGGGCGCGTTGGAGAAAAACAGATCATTCGCTGAGTACACAAGCCCCGTGATTCTTGATGGGTACGAATCAATGACCGTTGTGTTAGCTGATCCTCCGTTGAATGGAAAGGGAGTGCCTGCGGGATTGAAATTCATCCCAAGGCTTGCTTCGCTCAGCCCCGTTGCGCTCATGTTGATGCTGATTGAGTTGTTGGACAGCAACGCCGGAAAATTGTAAACCGCAGCTTCCCAGCAGACGGAATCCTGAATCGCTGATTTACTGCCGGGATTGAGGAGGACAATTGTCCCCACAATTCGTGATCGGCCAATTACGACATCTTTGCCTGAGCAATTGATGACGTAAATACCGTTTGAGTTTAGAGAACCAAACGGGTTGACGGTTGGGCTCAGCAGTTTCCGGTCGATGACGTAGGAATTTGCAGAGTAGGTTGCGTCGGTCAGGCTGACTCTGTCAATGTAGTAATCACTCGATCCATCGATGTCGAGGCTGATTGTGGCTGTGGTGAGTGTGCCTGACCATGTTGGGGTGATCGTGCTGCTGACATCGACCCATGTGTAGCTTCCGGATGTCTTTGTGAGAACGAATGAGGGCGTCGTGTAAACTTGCGTGCCACTGCCCGAACTTGTCAGAGTCATGACCGCACGAACGGTTCCGTTCGACGTTGGAAGAACAGGTATCGATAGCAAGTATTTGTTTCCACTTTTGAGCAGTCCGACAGGTACATCCTGCGCGGCGACATCGTGCTTCTTACTTCGACTCCTGACGAGCAGCGAATAGGAGCCCTGGAGTGCCTGTGCGGCGCTCCTTTGCAGCACGCAATTTGATAACGGATACCAGTTGGAGGCCCCTGATTCGAATCCAGGATTTGTAATAAGTTGTGCCGGATTCCAGAGTGGAAGTGCTGTATACGGAATCGCCGTACCGTTGGCCGTGTAATAGTCGAATACCGTCACAGAATTCGGCATATCACGCATTTTGGGGAGTTGCATTGTTGCTTTGGGATACGTTGATCCTGCGATCGAACCAAATGCTTCGACATCCGCATTCACACTCGCACCACTGATTGCGTCGTAATTGCCATTTGCACTTACTCTTTGATCGCTGACCAATGTGCTGGAGCCAATAATTGAGTTGTTTCCGCTCATCATTGAAACTTCCAGGCACGATCCTGATCGAGGGCCAACTTCCATACGAACGGACGTCTTGAAAACGGCAGCTCCCTTCATTCCAGTGCCAGTCAGCACCACGGGGTGATTGTCACCAAGTCGGATATCGTTATCGATCGGATCCACAACAGAAAGTGTATATCTGCCAGTGCCAATAGTTTGATTGACCAGCCAGTTGCCATTGCCGAAGTTGGTTCGCCAGAATGGATCATTGCGAATGCGGAGCATGCCGACTTCCAGTGCGGCACGGGCGTATGACCGAGCCTCGCTAAAATCAGCACTGTCTGAAGCTGTGCGGGCCTGAAGTCGCATTAGTTGGAGTGAACTTAAGCTGATTGTTGCCACAATCAGGGATGAAAAAAGCACAAGGAGATAGATCGTGCCCTGTCGCTTTTTCTGGCGCGGACAAGAATGGTTAACCTTCATTGTTGTCGGTCCTTTAGTGATTCTATCAATACCACGAGTAAATAAATGCTGTTAGTGCCGACGAGCCAGTACCGCCTCGGCCGTCGTAAGCTGTGAGAGTGATTGAGTAAAGACCTCGGGATGTGTAGGTCTTGCTAACTGTTTTCCCAGTGCTCTTTGTTCCGTCGCCGAAGTCCCACACATACGAAAGGTAATCTCCGTCCGGATCACTGGAGCCCGAGGCATCGAATGAAACGGCCTGGCCCACTTGACGCACAAGGTTGGGTGACGTTGCGACCGCCACCGGGGCTCGATTACCAGTTGCGTCCGTCGGCGCGGGAATTGTGTCGACCCAGGCAACGCTGCGATAACTGACACCTGACGCCATCGGCCTGCCGCCCTTGGATGCGGTGACTGTGATTTGCTTCAGACCTGTAAACCGCGTTGACTTCGGCTGCAGCGTCATTGGATCGGCCCATTGCACGTCTGCACTTTGAGTCCAGTTCGAAAACCCCGGGATCGCCACGCCGTTGCGATCCTGTGGTGGGCTTGAACTCCATCCTGCATAATCATCGACATCGTCGAACAACGAACGATTGCCGGTTTCTTCCCCCTGTTCAAGGCCGATTTCTGAAGCTTGGGTAAGATCGGGGTCCTGGTATGCTTGAAGGAGGATTTCATTCGTCAGTGCGCTAGTAAGTTGCTGAGCGAGAATGCGATCAACAGAAGTGGATTCGCGTCGATGAGACGCTCCAAGTGCCTGCAGCGATACAATCATCAGGGCTCCGACCAGAACCACCGAGATCATGGATTCCATAAGTGCGAAGCCACTGTGATGCTTTTGATTACAACGAACAGGACGTGAGTACTGAGGCATGATCATTGCTCCAGAATTCGAATACGCGCATAGGAATACTCAACATTACTGCCACTTGCACCGATCGACGCAAATCGATTGCTGTCTGCTGACGCATAACGCAGGACGGGGTAGTTTCCGTATTGAACATCATTCACGCAGATGCTGATACTGGATGTGGAGGGATTGATGACCAAATGCAGCAGCACCGGCTGGCTGGGCAAGCCAGCAATGTTAATCAGTGTCTTCAACGGCGAGTCCGAAGTCTTCGTAGAGAGTATCATTGTCTGTGTGCCATCCGACATTTTCTTCAGGTTCACAAGGACAGGAGCACAGGTGTTGCCCGATCTCAATGCATTTAGAGAAAATGTCGCTCCGTTGCCACCGACATGTGTCTGCTGAAACTTTAGATCTACGATTGTCGTTTTCGAAAAATCGGAACCGGGATTCGTGTTCAACTGAGTACCGCTCGTTTGCCATTTTGCATCTGAAATCTGGGTCATACTGAATGTCCCACCTCCATTGACACTCCAATCGGCGAGTGAATCTCCGTTCTCATCAAGTCTTGTCGGGTTCTTATCAAATTGCAGTTCCCATTTCCCTGATACCAGCTCGGGATGATTCAGGAATGAGGCTGTCGTGCGTTGGGTCGGTGACGTATTCGTAATGCGAAATGCAACGTCCATAGAGATCAGGTAGTTGCTGTTGATAGACTGCGTTCCTGTAGAGCGGAACTGCTTGCCGTAGAGTTGAGTGACGAGACACTTCCCGCTGTCGTACGACCATGAACTGCCGTTATCAGTCGTCTGAAGTAGCCCAGGCCCAACGCTTGTGCTCTGAAGTGTTGCGGATACTGCTCCCGATGCATTCTGCAGAACAAGACATATTGCTCCACCGGATGCAAGCGGATCTAAATCCGAGTAGCTGAACGACTTCCATTCATAGGCGGGCAACAATGATGAATCTGTCATTGAGAACTGCTGAATCGATGTATTCGCAGGGGTCAATGCGGCAGTTGCAGCACGTAATTGTATGTTGGTTGAACCAGGCACAGCGTTCCGGCGAGCCAAAAGCTGCACACGTGTTGGGCGCCACGCGTAAGATTTTGCAGGAAGTGTTGTTGAGAAGTACTGTCCAAGCCCATTGGACAGCGTAATGTCGTGATCACTGGTTCCATTTGTCCCGTTTAGATCTGCCAACAACGACTCAGTGGCGTCTTCAACGCTAACGGATGGAAATGTTTCTGAAACGCTCTTGAAAGATGGAGTTAGACTCAGAAAGTCGACTTCTTCGGCGAGCCTGATGATGGTACCACTGTTGTATTGCCGCGTAAGTGGACCACCCGGGATCCCGTTCCACGCATATCGTACGCGCTCGCCAATTCCATCATTGTCCCGATCAGGTACAACAAACCCAATTGTCGTTGGCGAGCGTTCCGTGACATAGATCGCGGTCTGAAGTTCCGTAATCAGCTGGTCTATGATGTGGCTTGCACGCAGTGTTGTGCTGGCAATTCCATTTGGGTCTGGGACACTCCTTAGAGTTAGAAAAATTGTGCCCTGCATTCCAGCAACGATAATACTGGCAATCAGGGTCGAAATCAGCAACTCAACAAGCGAAAAGCCGTGTCGCGATTTTGCTACGCGGGTGATTGGCTGCATGTAGGCGGCGAACAATCTCATTGGATCACCGCCGATCCGGATGTTGCGTCGACGATAATTGTCTTTCTGGCGCTGCCAGATTCGATAATAATAACCCCCCCCCGACTTGGAACGCCAAAACCGGTAAAAGTGACTGACTGAATTCCCGTCTGGCCCCAAACTGAGAT
>JANOZG010000957.1:0-6649 GCA_031429275.1 Planctomycetota bacterium | reverse complement strand
TCGGCGGTTGTTTTCTGCAACCAGTCAGCTCGTCGTCCACCTCGGCACTGCGGACAGGATCGATGTCGGCAGGAGTTGAATTCGATGTTGGCGAGTTGCCCACAGTCACACGATTCGAAATGGGAACCGAGTTGTTCAGTTCGGCAACGCATGATGTCAGAAGCGGCGCGAATCACATCCGCTCGAAGTTTTCGCTGAGCGGCCCATGAGGGATAGAATCGAAGAATGATCGATCTTATAGAATTAAGTTCGGAACTCATCTCCAACTTAGATGAACCTCCCCGGCAACCCGGCATGTTCAACGATATAAGTATCCTGCCATTTCCCTCCTGATAAACCGATACCTGGAGGAATATGGCGGGCTGGAAATACTTTATCAATGTGCAGGAAATCTGCAACTGTCTCTTCCGTAAATGTTGATAAACGACATACTCGGTGTTTTGACTGTGTTTGGCACTGCGACGCCGTGTGATTGAGTTACTTCATGCAGATCGGGTATTTGCGAGACATGGGAAGATGGTTCCCGTTTTTTCTGGAGGTGGGGAGTGAGTCTTCGACGTTTTCAACAGCTTGTTCAATCGGGCAGTTTTAGTCGTACGGATCGGGAATGGTTTCCTCGCTGGATTAAGCGATACGCGGAGTTCGTCGGGACGGACGGACGGTCCGCGTTGCTGCTGACAAGAGATCTCGCGATTGGGTTTTCGCGAATGCTATTATCCAGCCAGACTCCCGCATGGCAGCGGCAGCAAGCCGTGAAGACGCTGGCGGTCTATCGCGATTTAATTCTGGAGACGCAGGAGCCGTTGCTGACGGACATCATTCGAAAGCTCGGTCAGTTGGCCGAACAGGAACGTGGCTTCGGGGCAGAAGGTAGTCCCGATGATCGCGATTTGAGAAAGCTCGTCGGGCAAATTGATTCGTCCGAATCCCTGGTGATCCAGCAAATGCGGCGAGAGTTGCGGATGCAGGGGAAGTCGCTGGAGACCGAGCGTGCGTATGTCGGGTGGGTTGAGAGATTTCTGCGGTATTGCGGTGTTCCACAACAGGATAAGGGATCTGCAACCACTGATGCCGTCCCTGAAATTGATGAGAATACGCTGTCGGATGCGGCTCGTGATGCTCTGAGAGTACAGCAGGTGAATCGTATAATGCATGGTGTCGGCGAACCGGAGATGCGTTCATTCCTGACGGCGTTAGCAGTGGAAGGAAATGTGGCACCGAACACGCAGAACCAGGCAAAGTCCGGATTGCTGTTTCTGTTTCAGCATGTACTGAGTCGCGAGGTCGGATTCCTCGATATCGTAACGGCCGATAAACCGGAACGCTTGCCGGTTGTCCTGAGTCGTGAAGAAATTGGCCGATTGCTGCCCGAGTTTCAATCAACGCGCAGACTGATGTTTCTAGTGATGTACGGGGCTGGTCTGCGTCACGCAGAGTGTCGGCGATTGCGAGTCAAAGACGTGTGTTTCGACGAGGGTCACATTGTGGTGCGTTCGGGGAAGGGGGAGAAGGATCGGATTACGGTGTTGCCGGATTGCTGTCGTCAGGATCTGATTGAACAGGTGGAACGCGTTCGCCGATTGCATCAGCGAGATCTGAAGGATGATCTCGGTGCAGTCTATCTGCCCTATGCTCTGGAGCGAAAGTATCCGAATGAGAATCGGGAGTTCGGCTGGCAATGGGTGTTTCCGGCGGCCAAGCTGTCGAAAGATCCTCGGAGCGGCAAGATGAGGCGTCATCATGTAGGTGAAGATCTGTTTGCAAAATTCTTTCGCCTGGCGATGGAGCGTTCAGGGATTACGAAGAACGCTGTGCCTCATTCTTTACGCCACAGTTTTGCGACTCATCTTCTGGAGGGCGGGGCAGATATCCGCACAGTGCAGGAGCTGCTGGGTCATAAGGATGTTCAGACAACGATGATTTACACGCACGTGATGAACAAACCGGGCTTGGCCGTGAAGAGTCCGGCGGATGGGTTGTAGTGTTGCGGGGCGGCAGGCGGCAGGCTGTGAATCGCGGCGGCGGAGGGTGATGCATGGCGCGTGAGCACCCCTCATCCGGCCTTCGGCCACCTTCTCCCCTTCGAGGGGAGAAGGGACATGGGGCGGCGGGGTTTTCAGTTTTCAGCAGGCAGTGGGCAGTGAATCGCAGCGGGAGAGGGTGATGCATGGCGCGTGAGAACCCCTCATCCGGCCTTCGGCCACCTTCTCCCCTCGAGGGGAGAAGGGCTGTGGGGCGGCGGCAGTTTTCAGTTGGCCGAAGGAAATGTACAGGCTCAAGTCAATCGGGACCGGTATATTCATTCCTGCCGCTCGCCTTAAGAACTATGGCTGGACAGGGATTGGAGCTTCAGAAAAATGTCATCGCGAATCCTGGCAATTGTCTTTAGCTCCAGGCTGAGAGCAGCAAGATAGTGCCCGCAAGTGCATTGCGGAATACGTCACGACGGTGTTTCAAAACGAACCAAACATCGTCCCCAGGGCAATCACCGTGATTGTTGCAACCAGTGGGCACAGGATCGTGACGATGGCTACGTCTTTGTATCCCTGACGATGTGTCACGCCACAGATTAACAAAAGCGTGATGAGAGCCCCGTTGTGCGGCATGCTGTCGAGACCCCCGCAGGACATTGATGCGACTCGATGCAGCAACTCGGGATTGATGCCAGCGTCGACGCCACGCTGGCGATAGGTTTCTCCAAGAGATTGTAACGCGATACTCAACCCGCCAGACGCTGATCCCGTAATACCTGCCAGCGCGTTCACGGCGATAGATTCTGATATCAGCGGATTGCCCGGTGCGATACCGGTGACAAATTTCTGGATGATAGCAAACCCTGCCAGATGCTTGATCGTGCTCCCATATCCGACTTCAGAGGCGGTATTGAAGATCGGCAGCAATGACGCTCTGGCTCCGGTGGCCGTTGAAATCTTCAGTTGATCTAATGATCGAAAATGCAGCAACGTCGTTATCAGCAATGTGACAACCATGGAAAGAATCGTGGACCATGTTCCGAGCACTTTGTTCAGGTCGGTCTTTCCAAATTGTTCTTCCGCCAGATACGCGGCATCCCAGCGGGGAATCACGAATTTCGAAAACACAAGATTCAGCAACAGCACGCAGATGATGGGTGCAATGGAACTCCAGATGTTCGGGAGTTTTTGAGCCGCTGTCGTCGCGGCATCATCCGACGGCAGGATGGCTCCAAAGCCCTCGCCGATTCGTCTCGCGTGGGCGGCTCGTGAGTTCAGCCACATCATTCCCAGAGTGAACATGATCAGACTGCCGATACATCCGAGTCCTGGTGCAGCAAAGGCTGTCGTCTTGAAGAAAGGCATGGGGATGAGATTCTGAATTTGTACGGTCCCTGGCATCGCTGTCATCGTGAACGTAAAAGATCCGAGCGCGATGGTCGCTGGAATCAGCCGTCTAGGAATATCGGCCTGTCGAAACAGCGAACGCGACAGCGGGAAGACAGCAAAGACAACGACGAACAGCGAAACGCCGCCGTAAGTCAGAATCCCGCAACTCAAAACGACAGCCAGGATCGTGCGATGAACACCAACCGCCCGCACGACAACATCAGCAATCTTTGCCGCCGCGCCGGAGTCTTCCATGAGCTTGCCAAAGACTGCACCAAGCAGAAACAAGGGAAAGTAGTCTCTGACAAACAGGCCGACACTGCCCATGAATATCTGCGTATACGTTGCCAGCACCGGCAGATTGCCATCAAACACCACGGCCAGGAGTGCACATAGCGGTGCCAGGATCAGTACGCTGACGTCTCGATACGCCAGGAACATCAGTAGCAGCAGGGAGAGAACAATGCCGGAAATTCCCATTTTGAATTGAGTCTTGTTAGATTTTGAAGTGAGTTTCCGGGGTTCGGGCTGCCGCCTTTCATCCCCGACGCCTATTGGACCTTTGTTGAACGAGCGTTAGGCGTGAACGTGTCCTTCAAGGTACGCCAGCAAGTCTTCTGCTCTTTGCTGCGCGGCTTTAGCCTCGGCCCCGAATCGTTCGTGAGACAAACGCAGATAGTAATCCTGACGTCCTTCGGTCGATTCGAATGCAAGATGAACAAACCACTTCTTAGCGACGACGCCACTCTCGGATTCCGCACCAATCGAAAACTCCTCGACCTGCGCTTCGATGATGGAGTTGAATGGGATCTCCCAGCGATTCTTGTTTCCTTCGAAGTAGAGCTTTTGAGTGCGACGATCTGCGACAAGGAAACCATCATCGCTCGACATTCCCAGTTGCTTCTTACAAGCTTCTTCTGTGTATTGACTTAAAGTAACGATGCGTTCGTCGTCAGGTTTGATCTTTGTGTAAATTCGGTCCGCAAGCCGTCCACGGGCGATTCCGATAATGTATGTTGTTTCGATCGGACCTGCCCACCAGGCCACTAGCTGCAGACAGAAATACAATAGCACAAACGGCAACACGATTGCCGCAGCGATTTGCCAGCCAGGGTTTACATTCCAATGCAAAACCGCCCAGACGATTCCCCCGATCAGTACGGCCAATCCAACCAGTATGGGCCACCCCGCAGCTAAGGCTCCGATAATCTGGTGGTGAATTTCAAAGAGTTTTTTTTCATCAGCATCGATAGGCGTGATGACGGATTTGGCTGAAACTTTTCGAACGCTGACTCTGGGGTCTGCCAGATTGCCCCCGAAAAGAGAATTCGTAATTGGTCTGGCCCCGGCCGGGCGATGGGTCCAGTCGCTAAGCACCACCGGAATGTCAATTTCGTAGAGCTTTTGTGCCAGGTTTTCGAGCGACAGTCGCCCGGGTATCCCGACGCGATAAAGCATGTTCGTACCGAGAGTGAGCTGCAGTTGATGATAGGGACGATTGCATTCCTGAGCGCGGATGATCGACGCTTCTTCGATTTTTCCAAGTGGGATGGTGACGTAACTTCGGATGTAGCCCGCATTCCCGAAGCAGTTGAAACTCTTCTCATCAATCCAGACATCCCGCATCAGGTAACGCGCGTCAAGAATGAGCAACAACGCAACAAAAGTCAAAGAAGCTGCGGTTAGAGTTCGAATCCAGTCTGCACCACCGGCAAACAGTGCAATTCCTCCCACAACAATTGCCAGCAGCAATGACAGCCCAAGGCGTAAAACCCATTCTCGACCGCTTCGTTCTCTCGGAACATAGAGCCAGGGTTCTGACCACTTAAAATGTGTCTTGCCAAACATCTCAATCCTCGTTGCAGTTTGTTATGGAATAACCGGGAGGTCGGACCTGAATCGTGGACCACAAATCTGTCTTGGTTCAGGCTCTGTCATCAGAACAGTATACTTGGCAACTCAAAATGGTAAAATGAAACGTGATTGTGTTGTGCCACCACGGAAGACGAAATGTCCACGAGCGAATCTGATCGAAGGCTGGTTCCTATTTCATTCAACGCCAGCAATGTCGCCCAATTGCTGACGGCGATGGCGTGCTTCATGGCAGCTTTTGTGTTGCCTGCCAACTTTCCGGAACTTGAAGGACCGCTCAAATACTTTCTGCTTGTTATGGGCGCCGGTTTTCTTGGACTCATGGCGCTGTCAATTCTGCTGCGACCATGGCTCACGACCATGGCTCAGAAGATCGGCATCCGATCTCGAATGCTGCTGCCTCGTGAGGGAATTGTTTATCTCGGCATCATGCTGGTCATCGCGATTGCTGCACTCACTGGAGGAAATCCGGAGACGGGCAACATGCTGTTGCTGATCTTTGGCATGATGGCGGGGCCTTTCGTTTTCAATGGCTGGGTCGTGATGGGAATGCTGTCGCGAGTCAGCGTGTCCAGACATCTGCCGGTTTCTGTTTCGGCCGATACGTTTTTCTCGGTCGAGATTCGGCTGAAGAACGAAAAACGTCTGCTGTCATCGCGTTTGGTGGAAGTTCATGACGTAATTCAGGGAAAGAAAGTCCGCAACGAAGGCATGGTGATCTTCGTTCGTGTGTTGCCCGGTGAACAAAGATCTGCTCACTACGATGTCTGCATTTCTCGACGCGGATTGTATCAATTTGGCCCGATGCGTTTGAGCTCTCGTTTTCCGCTGGGGATTGGTGAACGCGGCCATGCGGTTACCATCAACGATGAAGTCATTGTCCATCCAAAAATCGGCCGACTGTTGCCCGCATGGAAACGTCGACAACAGGAGCTGGCAGAAACGGTCAGTCGTGAGAACGCTCGACTGGGGCTGTTTGAAGATGAGTTTCATGGAATTCGCGAATATCGATCCGGCGACAATCCTCGCAGTATTCATTGGCGCAGTTCGGCTCGGCACGGGCACTTTATGGTCAAGGAGCACGAGCAGCACAGGGAAGCCGACTTGATCGTGCTGTTGGATCTGTATTCCAGCGCAAATTTCACGGAGGCGATTCAGGAGAGAGCGATCAGTCTGGCGGCGACGATCTGCGTCGAACAGACTCGACGATCTTCCTCCGGTCATTATCGAATTATCATTGCTGGCAAGGATCTGCAGGATGTGGAATGTTCCGGTTCTGGCCGATTCCGTGACGAGGCATTAAAAGAACTCGCTGTGTGCGAGGCGTCCCCGAAAGCTCAACTGGCTTCAATGCTGCTGGCTGTTTGTCAGAGCCAGCTGGCACCGAACAGTCGCTTTGTGCTGATCACGCCTCG
>JANOZG010000956.1:0-2370 GCA_031429275.1 Planctomycetota bacterium | reverse complement strand
CGCGCCGCTGAGCACAAAATGCAATAGTTCCGATTGTTGTTCCAGACTTCCTTCGGGCAAAGTCACCATGGCGACAGCTGCGGTCGGACGCACGCCACTTGCCCAAAGATCGCTCAGTGCATGAATTGCGGAAATTCGCCCGGTCAGCCACGGGTCATCCAGAAACGCGGGAAAGTAATCGACAGAAACGGCGTTTGTAGCACCGCTATTCGCAAAACCACTCGGCAGCAGCGCTGTATCATCGCTTTGAAGGAAACCACTTGGTGCTGATGGCCACTCGGTGCGAAGTTTCCGAAGTACGCTATTAAGGACCCGAGCGCTCGTCTTTCCGCCGCAGCCGCGACATCGCATTCTTGCCGCTCCATCTTTTGACGAAACATCCATGTTCGAGTGCGCCGACGGACTCGCTGGAATCTTGACCGCTTCGGATTTCCTGATGCTCGGTGTCATGTTGTCTGAAGCACGATGCATCTTCATGAACTTTGAATCAATGCGATCCTTAAGTTTCCACCAGTGTGAGCCAATTCCCGAAAACCACTTCCACTGAGCGATCGCTCGCCCGTCTCCAGTTGCCAGCAATCGCAGGAAGTCCCGCTGCGGCTTGTAGCCGATCAACGGTTGCCCCTTCAACGAACGATTGAGATTCTGCCAGAGAATCGGTCCTTGCCGAACCGCGTATACGCCAGCTCGATCGATGCTCTCTCCATCAAGTTCAGCGGCATCGCCAACGACGAAAACAGCATCGTTTTCGATCGACTGCAGCGTGTGACGAACTTTCAGAAATCCAGATTCCGATTTCGCAAGATTCACATGCTGCAGAAATTCAGGCGGACATGCACCGGTCACCCATATTGCGATATCAGCCGCCAGGGTTTGGCCATCCTCAAACATCAAATTCAAATCGTCATGCCCGATGACTCGACTACCGCAACGCAGATCAATGCCGCGATCCATGAGCTCCCGTTCTGCGAGACGAATCGTACGTTCGCGAAACCCCTTCAGAATTCTGGTGTGGGCATCCACCAGCGTCACATGAGCGGAGCCTTGTGCCTTGCGGACTCGATGTTCGGCGCACATTGCGACTTCCAGTCCTGCTGCTCCACCGCCTATAACCGCAATGCTGATCGGATGGCTGGATTGTTGATGAATTGCGGCGTCAAGACGTTGCAGCGAAGTAAACATCGGTTTAATGGGGACAAATCCTGGATGTGTTCTTAGGCGTTCCATCTGCCGTGGAACCGAACCGACACCTATGCTTGCAACTTCGAAGCTCATCGGAGGGCGTTCGCGAAATCGGACTTCCTTTGCTGCAGCGTCCAGTGAGATTGCTTCGTCAATGACAAGATTGACGCCGGCAAACTTCGTCAACTGATACAGATCAATTTCCATATCCGATGGGGAATAGTTTCCAGCCAGCGTGCCCGGCAACATTCCGCTGTACGTGGCACAGGGAAAAGGGGAAAGCAGCGTGAGGCTTGCATCTGGAATCGGCTGCAGCTGCCACATCCGCACAATATGCAAGTTTGTGTGCCCGGCTCCAATGAGCAATATTCGACGCGAAGCCAACTGCACGCAAGACACCCTGAAAGAATGAAACTCAAAAGAGTTTGTTGATACCTATCCCTGAAAATGACACTGGTCGTTTTAGGAACAATCAAATCAACGTGCAAGTGGTGCGTGCTGAATTGTGTTCTGTCGGCGGCATCTCGTGTTCAATCAAGCTACGCCACCGGGTTTATCCCCAATGGTGTAGACTTTAGGCGAACAGGGGATGTAAATCCCCTGATTTGCAGTTTGAAATGCGGGGAATCAGAGCACGTTGGACCCGGCTCGCCTTTCTGTACCGTTAAGTCCACGCTATTGGGGTTTATCCGGGTGGCGAAAGGAAGTTCGCTTGTTTGAGGATTAGTGTTCGCTGCAGCGTGTCTCGCTTTTCTTGAGAACTCACCAATAGCCGCGATCAATTCCCGAAAGTGACGCGCGTGGTTCTCGGTGGCGGAGCCAACAAGGGTGGAGTTGTTGTGGGCCAAACCAGCGAAACGGCCCTCGAAATTGTCGGCGACGAAGTCACGATCCCTGATCTGTTCGCCACGCTGCTGACTGGTCGTGGCGTCGACACGGCTCATGAGTTCCGCACGAAATTCGGCGTGATCGACCCGGCGTCGGATCATGGTCAGGTAATTTCGGGTCTGTTATAAAGCTTTCGACGTTGCGAACAGAAAGAATCCTGTCGGCGAAGCGACGGGTTTACGGTATACCCGTCGCTCCGCCGACGGAATATTTCTGCGCCCGCTCATTGAGGCTCACAAGATGAAACAACACCATTGCGCTCATGTCAACAGATTCGTCGTTGCAGCACTAATGGCAATG
>JANOZG010000955.1:0-2393 GCA_031429275.1 Planctomycetota bacterium | reverse complement strand
GGTGCAGAGCTTCATCCTGACGCCGCACATCGAGGAAAAGCTGGCGACTACGCGGGTCAGCAAACAGCAAAAGACGGTGATTGAGATTCTGCAAAAAACTGTCGGGCCGGTTGCTGCTGCCGATCTGTGCGAAAGAGCGGGCTGTGGTCCGGGACCGCTCACCAGTCTCCGCAAGAAAGGCATCATCACCGCATTGCGAATTCGTTCCGACATCTCGGGCGATGAAATCGGCGCATTCGAACAGCAACAGGACCTGATCCTCAACGATCAACAACAGCTCGCATTGGACAGAATCTTGAAACCTATTCGCGCCAGCGAATACGAAACGCTGTTGCTGCATGGTGTCACGGGCAGCGGTAAAACGGAGGTTTACATCCGAGCCATTCGGGAAGTCGTCAGTTACGGGCGACAGGCCATCGTACTCGTGCCGGAAATCAGTCTCACGCCGCAGACAATTCGTCGCTTCCGCAGTCGATTCAATTCGGTCGCAGTATTGCACAGTCACATGACCGATGCCGAACGGCACTGGCAGTGGCAGCAGATTGCCAGCGGTGACATTGAAGTCATTGTTGGCGCCAGAAGTGCTGTGTTTGCACCAACGCCGCAACTTGGCCTGATCGTGATTGACGAAGAGCACGAGCCGTCGTTTAAGCAGGACAGCACGCCGCGTTATCACGCTCGGGAAGTGGCAAGGCAGCGATGTCTGGACGAAAAGGTGCCACTCATTCTTGGATCAGCGACGCCGACGCTGGAATCATGGCTGCGAGCCCAGCGAAAAATTGATGCACTCGTGTCGATGCCGTCTCGCGTGGAAGACCGACCGCTGCCACCCGTTGTGATCGTTGACACACGTGACGATCCTCGGATCAAGCGAGGTTCCTCCATCGGCCGGGCGATGTTTCAATCGATTACTCGCGCGCTGAATGAAAAAGGACAGGTCATTCTGTTTCTGAATCTGCGCGGGTATTCGCCAACCGTCTGGTGCCGCAGCTGTGGTGCGGGAATCAAGTGTCCAAACTGCGACGTCACGCTCACGTGGCATCGCGATCGTGCAGCGGCTGTGTGTCACAGTTGCGATTATGAAACTCCACCGCCCAAAGTTTGCCCAACGTGTGAGAGTCCCGCAGTGCGGTATCTGGGCACGGGAACACAAAAGCTGGATGAAGAAGTTCAGAACACGTTTCCGAGCGCACGAGTTCTTCGAATGGACAGCGACTCCATGAAAAAGCCCGGCAGTCACGATGAAGCGCTGGAAAAATTCCGACATGGTGAAGTCGATATTCTCTTGGGTACTCAGATGATCGCCAAAGGGCTCGATTTTCCGAATGTGACGCTCGTGGGTGTTGTCGATGCCGACACGATGTTGCGTCAGCCGGATATGCGAGCTGCAGAACGTACGTTCCAGTTGATCGCTCAGGTGGCAGGCCGCACTGGTCGCGGCGAGCGTGGTGGTCGCGTGCTTGTGCAGACGACCTCTCCCAACGACCCGGCAGTCAAGTTTGCGGCGATGCATGACTTCATCGGATTCGCTCAACACGAACTCGCCGAACGCCACGATGGCGGCGCTCCGCCGTTTTCGCATGTGGCACGAGTCATCTTTCGCGGCCCGGATGAAGACCGCGTCCGCCGCACTGCCCGCGACGTCGCCGACAAACTTCGCGCCGCCAGAAAAGGCGAGACTGAGCATGTTCGCGTCCTCGGTGCAGCACCCGCGCCTGTCGTTCGACTGCGAACGCTTTGGAGATTCCATCTGCAGATCGCTGCGAAAACACCAGAACTGGTTCGCGCACTCTGGCAGTCAGTGGAAGACACACTGACACTCCCGGAAGGTGTCGAACTCGCCATCGACGTCGATCCGATGAATGCGCGTTGACATTCGCCTGTGCAAATGTATCCGCATTCACTCGCAGCACAGACGGCGTTGAATTCTTAGGATTCTCGTTCGTCGGCTACGGCGGCAATTTTCGTGTGAGCCCAAAGCATCAGCAGAAGTTCAAAGACCGTGTTCGTGAGATCACTCGCCGCAATCGCGGCGTGTCGATGTCGGAGAAAGTTTTCAGTGTTCAGTTTTCGGTTTTCAGAAAACACAAAACCTTGATGCGATTCACTGAAAACTGAACACCTAAAACTGAAAACTGCCCGCAGGGCCTGAAGCAATGGCGGAAGTCCCGCACGCGGATCGCAAATTTACGGAAGTTCGGTGTAAGTCGAGATCAAGCCGTGACTCATGGTATGAGCAGCAAAGGCGCGTCGGTGATGTCGTCGAGTCAGGCAGTGCATGAGGCACTGTCAATCGCGTACCTCACGCAGACGGGATTGGCGAGTCTGTTAACAATCTGGCAGAAGCTCACTGCGAGGAAATGAATCGCCCGGTGCGGACCCGCACGCCGGGT
>JANOZG010000954.1:0-1636 GCA_031429275.1 Planctomycetota bacterium | reverse complement strand
CGCAACCTGGCATTGGCAATCGGCAGAGTGCTTTGCTTATCGACGAATCGAACGGATACCGGGCGTGCTTGTTTGAGCACAAGCTTGATCGGCTCGCTGGAACTCGCCGATACCGGTTGTTCCAGCGATTGCTGAAGCCTCAGACGCTGGTATCCTTTCGCCATGACTTCAATCGAATACATGGAATTCGCAATGCGCGAAAACTGAAGTCGGCCGGACTCGTCTGTCTGGGCTTCCTGAGAGCCTCCCCCAGACCACGAACCGCCGAATCCAAACATCGCAGAGTACTTGACCGCGGCCTGCGGAACTGGTTGCCCCTGTTCGTCCGTGACCAAAGCCTCGACTGCCGAGCCTTTTGTCAGGATCAGCTCGATGGTCTTTCCCTTGTCTTCCGGCATCAGCGTAACGGATGGCGAACTGACAGCAGCAAAGTCCGGGTGCGAAGCTCCGATCACCAGGCGGCAAGGAGGAAAGTACTGTGTATTCTTATACTCCTGAACTTCGGAGTCAAGTCCGTCCAGACTACCTCCCGCCGAATTGTTACCTGCACGCGATTGATAGTGCAGAGTCAACTTTGGCGTGATCTTGCTGCCATCATCCGTCCTCACGATCACATGCACGGCGATCTTGCCGGCGTTAGCATCATGAGAATCGCTTGAACCATCCGATGAGGCTGTTGGAACGAAATTTCCATTTCGCTCGGCTTCAAGCTTCACGAGTTTCTCGACGCGTTCCTTCGGCGACATCCAGTTTGCGGCACTCTGCACGGCCAGGTCTGTTCCGCGTTGCAGCACAACCAACGTTGCCACCATGGCCACCATGACGACAGTGACGCTGAGCCATGAGATCTTTGAACGCGGCGCGCGATCAGGCTGGACGAGACGGAGGACGCGATCGGACAGTTCACCTTTGCCGGAAGGCTCCGCAAAAGCCATCGCCGCAGAGACCACAGGCCGATGGACGGACGCTGCCACGTTGACAAGTGTTTTCGCCACGGACATCGGTTGACCGCAGATTCGAGCGGCCACGGCATCGCAGCAGGCCTCGCGTTCAGCTCGGATGATACGATTCAGCCACCAGACAAACGGATTGAAGAACAGCAGCGACTCGACCACCATCTGAATCAGACTCACAAGCGGATCCCAGCGACGGATATGAGCCAGCTCGTGCGCCATCATGATTCGCCATTGGTCGGCTGGCACTCCAGTCAGCATGGAAACCGGCACCATGATCACAGGCCATAAGATACCCACAACAGCGGGTGTGTCGATGCGATCGCTAAGCGTGATTCGCACAATGCGTCGCAGTTTGAGTCGACTGCTGAGTTCTTTCACGATCTCGGTAAGTTCCTGCAGACCAGACTCCGCCACTGCCGCAGATTCGACCAGCCAGCGGCGCGCGATCACGAATCCGGCGAGTCCTCGCAACAGCATCACGATGGAGCCGCACAGCCAAATCGCGGAGAGCCATTGAGCCACGTACTGGCCACTGCCGTTGAGTGGCGACGATGCATTTGCGATGGATACTTTTCGACTGTCTGCTGCTCGATCAATAGAATTGATGTCTTCAGTGCGGGGCGATGCCTGCGTCAGGTCGTGCGGGGTTGCAGGCACTTCAATAAAGCGGTCGTTTTGCT
>JANOZG010000953.1:0-9186 GCA_031429275.1 Planctomycetota bacterium | reverse complement strand
AGAAGGCGAACAGTTGGTAGAATTCTTTCTGCGTCACCGGGTCAAATTTATGGTCATGGCAAACAGCGCATCCCAGTGTCATACCCATAAAGATCGTGGACATCGTTTCGGTGCGGTCGACCGCGTAACGTACAAGCACTTCTTCGTTGATCGATCCACCTTCACTCGTCGAGACGTTGCAACGATTGAAACCAGTCGCGATCTTTTGATGGATCGTGGAATCCGGCAATAGATCGCCGGCCAGTTGTTCGATAGTGAATTCATCGAAATGTTTATTGTCGTTGAAAGCTTTAATCACCCATTCGCGATACTTCCAGAGAGCGCGTTCGTTATCCAAATGCAGTCCGTGCGAATCACCGTAGCGTACGAGGTCCAGCCAATAGCGAGTCATTTGTTCGCCGTAGCGGGGAGACGCCAGCAAACGATCAACAACTTTTTCATAGGCGTTTGAATCTGAGTCTGCAAGAAATGCCTGAACTTCAGCGGGAGTCGGTGGTAGCCCTGTGAGATCAAGTGTGACGCGGCGAATCAAAGTCACACGATCCGCTTCTGGTGAGGGCTTCAGTCTTGCATCGTCGAGCTTTTCCATGACGAATCGATCGATGGCGCTGCGAGACCATGCTTCGTCACTTACAACTGGCATGGCGGGACGTTCGGGACGAATAAACGACCAGTGCCCTTTAAACTCGGCACCTTGTTCAATCCATTTTGAAAGTGTGTCGATTTGTTGTGGCGTGAGTTTCTTGCCACTTGCAGCAGGCGGCATCACCACGTCGGGATCTGTGGATTTCAATCGTGCGATGAGTTCACTTTGGTCGATCTTACCGGGCACGATCGCAGTGGCACCGGATTCCAGTTTTGCAATTGCGCCATCGTGCGAATCCAATCGCAGTCCTGCCTTGCGTTCTGCAGCGTCGGGGCCGTGACACTTATAGCAGTTGTCAGACAAAATCGGACGCACGTCGCGGTTATAATCGATGTTGTCGTCGGCTCGAACGACAGTGCCTATCATGCTGGCCAGGAAAATCACTGTCGAGGCAACTTTGCAGCAACAAAGGCGGGCTGGGAGCGTCATATGATTCCTCAACGAGGATTCGTTGAAAAAGACGTGGCGAGTTGAAAAATGCGGACCTCGATTACCGCAGATCTTGCAACGCTTGTCAACGATTTGATGGTACGCTGGCGGGCGAAAACATGAACTTCATGCTGAGCATCCGTAATTGCCGCGGCGTAGCGACAAATGACTGCGAATTGAAATCTCCTGCCGATTTCCAGTCGATGGCAACACGACTGATCGGTCGGAACGGCTCACCATGAAAATCGCAAAGTTTCCGTGGTTTTTGCCAGCCGAAGGCAAACACGTGCGTGAATTGTTGAGGTATTCAGGCACGCTCGATCGACAGCCGTGCATTTGACCTGAAGGGGTCAATGATGCGAATAATGCTCGCTTACGCTCATGAGATGCACGGCAACCGCAAAATTGGATGACAGCCTCTTCGAACCAATCCGTTCTCAGTCACAGGACTCGATTGTCGAAACAAGCGATCACGACTACAGTCTGCCGCTTTCCAAAACACTGCACGTATACAAATGGAGCCGTAAAATGGTCTTTCGACCTCGAACCAAAGCCAAACTGGCTAAAAAATCTAAACGCTGCCCTAAATGCGGAAAGATCATCCGTGGTTTGACTCGCTGCAAGCGATGCCACGCTGTTCAGTCTTAACAAGAGCTGATAGAGCCCATCACCCAAAAAAGCCTCCCGGGTCGTTGACATGAGCCGCTCACGTTGTTCGCTTCCCGAAACATGCGCGCGGAAAATCGAGCAAAACTCTAATTCAGTCTGGGCTGTACATCGCCGCAAAGAATCAAGCAGAGAAAGTCGTCAAGACTCCGGGATTGCCCCGGCATGGCCAAAAATCTTCACGACTTTCGCTACGATTTGCACCGAACGCTCACTTTGAACTCACGACTAAAACGTGTGACCTTCCTGAGGTCCGTTCTTCGTGAGTGTCAGAATTTCAGGTCCTGATTCTGTCATCAGGATTGTGTGCTCGAACTGTGCAGAAAGTGCCCCATCGACGGTACGAACGGTCCACTTGTCTTTCGTATCGACGCGAGTTTTCCACGAGCCGATATTCAGCATCGGCTCAATTGTGAAACAGGTGCCGGCCTTCAGCAGATCACGGTTGGATGCTAGAACCGGATAATGTGGCACGCCGGGTTCCTGATGGAACTCACGGCCTATGCCATGGCCTTGATACTCTCGAACGACAGAATAACCGGCTTTTGTAGCGAACGTTTGAATTGCTCGACCGATTTCTGTCACCGTGCCGCCACGACGACTGGCATTAATCCCCACAAACAAAGCATCAAATGTGGCCTGGATCAAACGTTTCGCATTCGAACTCACCTCGCCGATCATAAACGTTTCCGACTGATCACCATACCAGCCGTTCACGATCGTCGTAATGTCGACATTAATAATATCGCCGTCTTTCAGGGGCCGAGTATTCGGAATGCCGTGGCACACGACTTCGTTAACGCTCGTACAGATTGTTTTGGGATAGCCAAGATACCCCAGACACGCCGGAGTGTGCCCGTGATCCAGGGTGTAATCATGAGCCAGCTTATCCAGCTGCAACGTATTGATACCAGCCTTTACATGATCACGCAGAAAGTCCATCAACTGCGCATTGAATCGTCCGGCCGCGCGAAGTCCCTCCCGGTCTTCATCGAGCAAATACAACGGAATCGATTTTTTAATGGCAAGCAAGAAATAAAATCCTGACGATTGCGGGGTTGAAACTTACAATACGAGATCTGCGAGGTCGCGATTATTGTAGGTAGCCTGTTGATGTCAATCGGGCGACTGCATTACTTGCAGAATCCAGAACATTCCAGATGCTTTTTGCATTCCTGTCGCCAATTTGAGGAATTCGCGGAGCACAAATCCGTTACACTACCGCGATGAAATCAGGAAAGCGACGTTCATTATCACGACTTGCGGCCAACCATCAGCGTAGCTGGCTTTGGGGTCGACACGCTGTGATGGAAACTCTGAACGCCCGTCGATGGCCCATCGTTGAATTGTTTGCGGATGCGAATTCTTCACCTGAAGAGCTCGCTGCTCTTCAAACCCTGCTTGAGCCGTTCGACATTGACCTGGAAATTGCTGACGCAGATCGCCTGACGCAACTGTGCCAATCTTACGAACATCAGGGGCTGGTTGCTCGCATGGGAGAATTCCCATGTGAAGACGCGTTGTCACTCGCCGAAGCAGCCCGTCAAGCAGTCCAGAACGCAACAACTGCATGCACAGCTCGACAGCCGCTCTATGCTGTCTGTGATCGCATTCAGGACGCCCATAACTTTGGTGCGATTCTGAGGTGCTGTGATGCCATGAAGCTGGACGGGATCGTCATTGGCGATCGATATCAATCCGGCATCACTCCCCATGTCGCCAGATCCTCAGCTGGTGCCGTTAACCATCAGCGAATTTTTCGCGTTGAGGTGTTGATCGAAACTGTTTCCATGTTGAAGCAGGAGGGTTATCTAATCGTCGCTGCGTCCGAAAAGTCAGCGACGCTCCTGTGGCATGCAAATCTGACACAGCCCACAGTCATCCTCATTGGCAGTGAAACATCTGGCATTGCGGCAGACCTGCTGGCGTTATGCGACATGCAGGTTGCCATTCCAATGCTCGGGGGTGTTGACTCACTCAACGCCGCAGTCGCTGCAGGTATCGTTCTGTACGAATGCCGCAGACAACAGGAATGCGCGGCCTGAGCGCCGCTCGTCAGAAAAAATCAACAGACCCGAGTCCGAAAATCAGGCTCGACTCTTCGCGAGAGTCAGCCTGACCTGCAAACACGGCGCAACAAACAGTCATTTAAAGAATTCCGTTCGACTGTTTTTCGATCCAACAATGGGGGCAGATACCGGGGAATCTCGTATACCGACAAACCGCATGCGACCGTAATGAGCCATGCCGCCGACACCTGCAGCTTGTCGCTAAACGAAGATCCTGTGCCACATTGCCTGCCGGTAAAGGAATCTGTGGCAGCGAGTTAACGCAGCCAGTATCGACTAAAAACGCTGCCACAGATGAAAGCCGTCGAATCGCCTGCCGATGATTTTCGACAGGCGATGGACTTGTCCGGGATCAGTGGTGATGCGTGTCCCAATGACCTGTGCGATGCACATCGTAATGGCCTGGGACATAGTCCAGATGTCCACGATGAGGAATCAGCGCAGGTGGGTGGTAGTCCAGGTGACTCGTATCGTGCCATGTTCGATGCCCATAACCACGGTTGGATGGATATCCGCTGTAGCCCGCGCCATGGTAGCCACTGTATCCTGAATTGAAACCAGAGTAACCATAGTTCCGAGTTGGATAAACTCCGGTGTTGCCGTAACCAACGGATACGGACAATCGCGGTGATGAGTATCCGCTGTAGTATGAGCCACCACCATAACCTGAATTGCAACCGTAATGCTGAGCGGATGCATCTTTTGAACCGACGAAACCCAGTGCCAACGTGGCACCAACCGCAATAAGTAAACCTTTCATCTCTCTACTCCTTCTTTCTGTCCTGGAAAGAAACTGGGGGGAACAAACAACCAGATTGAAGAGTGTGCGTAAATCGTGCCAAAACTGCCGATTTTCATGCATTGAGTGAATTGCAGAAAATTCACGCCTTTCAACAATAATGACACCGTCGCTGATTTCTGAAGTGACGCTGATTCGACAACCAGTGTCATCAGAATGACAACAAAACAAAATTCCGCCTGAAAGTCCGCGCTTAGTCCGTCGAAGTCGAGAACACTCGATTTCTGATTTCCTTCCAACGTTGCGAGAAATCCAGACAACAAATTCGCAGTTGATTGAATGCTGGCTGCTAGCGGGATAGATTCGCCATCGAAATGTACAGACCGTCTAAGGGGGGCTGTTGATTTAATGGGATCCGCATTAACATCGACACGCTGCAACGGGGATTCCCTGAGAGGATGCTGGCGCTGATGTTACTTTCTGAAATTCCGGTGAATGGCCCGTGGGGCGAACGACATCTGTTGGGGCTGGAACATCTTTCCGCCGAACAGATCAACTGTGTGCTTGATCTTGCGAAACACTACGACGACATCACCAGCGGCGGCTCCAGCAGACTGGATGTCCTCAAAGGGCTAGTGGTTGCAAATCTGTTCTTCGAGAACTCGACACGCACTCGCACAAGCTTCAGCCTGGCAGCCCGACGTCTGGGTGCTGACACGGTCGATTTTACCGCCAGCTCAAGCAGCCTGTCGAAGGGCGAAACCTTTATCGATACGGCTCAAACTATCGAAGCAATGGGCGTCGATCTCGTCGTGTGCCGTCACCGCACTCCAGGTGCACCGCATTTGCTGGCTCGAAACTTGAAGGCTGGGGTTCTGAATGCAGGCGACGGAACTCACGAGCATCCAACGCAGGGTCTGCTCGACATCTATACGATCTTAAAGCGGCGTGGTCAGATTGCCGGCCTCACGGTTGCACTTGTCGGCGACATTCGCCACAGCCGCGTGGCTCGATCCAACATTCATGGACTCAAGGCACTCGGGGCACGAGTGATCGTTTGCGGACCAGCCACATTGATTCCGAGCGACATTACGCAACTTGGTGTTGAGGTCGCTTACAACCTTGACGACATTCTTCCGGAAGTCGATTGCGTAAACTTGCTGCGAGTTCAATTTGAACGTCAGCGCGGAGCGTTCTTCCCATCGATTGCGGAATACGCTCATTTGTTTGGAATGAACGGAGATCGAATTCGTCGGGCTCGCAAAGATTTGCTGGTCCTGGCGCCTGGACCAATCAACCGCGGCGTGGAACTGACTCCCGAAGTTGCCGATGGTCCGAATTCGCTGATCTTGAATCAAGTCACGAACGGTTTGTTGATTCGCATGGCCTGCCTCACACTGCTGGCTCAGGAACGCCGAAAAGATCAGGAAGCAAGCTGATGAGTTCACTACTGATTTCCGGTGGACGCGTAATCGACCCGGCTAACAATCTCGACACTATCGCTGACGTGCTGATTCTTGACGGGAAAATCGCAGCCGTGACACCCCTTGGCGAGCGGTCGGGCGTCAGCCCACCGGTACAACCATCGGGCAGCGAAACTCAGATTATTGATGCCACGGGTCTGATCGTCAGCCCTGGCTTCATTGATACTCACGTCTCACTCCGAGAACCTGGGTTCGAAGAAGACGAATGCACGGCAACCGGAACGGCTGCGGCCCTTGCTGGCGGATTTACAACCATCGCTGCTCAGTCTGACACGCATCCTGTCGTCGATGACCGCGCGGCGGCTGAGTTTATCCGACTTCAAGCCGAACGTGCTCGCAACTGCCGCGTGTATCCTCTGGGAGCTGTCACCAAAGAAAGCAAAGGCGAAGAACTCGCTGAAATCGGACAGTTAGTGCAGGGTGGGGCGGTCGGTTTTTCCGATGCCAAACGACCGGTCGCAAATTCAGAAGTCATGCGACGAGCTCTCGAATACACCCGCATGTTCAACCGTCCGATTCTGCACTTTGCAATGGTACCTGAATTGTCCGACGGCGGTGTGATGCACGAAGGTTTCGAAGCCACTCGTCTTGGCCTGCGCGGAATTCCCGCTGCAGCACAGGACATTATGACTCACCGCGACATCGCGTTGGCAGAACTGACCGACGGACGCATTCACCTGATGTGCGTTACAACAAGCGATTCGGTCGAACGAATTCGCAAAGCAAAAGCGGACGGTGTCAAAGTGACCGCTGACGTGACACCGCACCATCTGCTGCTCACCGACAAAGTCATGAGTTCGTTTGAAACCATGTACAAATGCAATCCGCCGCTTCGTTCGCAGCATCACGTTTACGCTTTGATCGCCGGATTGCAGGATGGAACATTGTCCGCGATCACGTCGGATCATCAACCGCTGGCACTCGAAAAGAAGCAAGTCGATCTGGACACGGCACCCTTCGGGATCTGCGGCATCGAAACTCTGCTTCCGGTTTGCATTCGAGCGTTAATTGAGCCCGGTCACTTGACCTGGCCGCAACTGATCGCTCGTCTGACAACAGGGCCCGCTGCGATTCTGGGGCTCAAACACGGCACGTTGACGGTGGGCGAGCCCGCAGATATCACGATCATTGATCCCGCCAAGACATGGACCGTTCGAGCCGCAGAATTCCGTTCACGCAGCCGCAACACTCCGTTCGACGGCGTTGAGTTCACCGGCAAAGTCGTGAAGACCATCGTCGATGGCGAAGTGCGATTCCGATCCGAAAACTGAAAACCGAAACCTGAAAACCCAAGTCCTCCCATGGCACTGACACAATCCAACCTGATCGAAGTCAAGAACATCAAAGGCAAAGGCCGCGGAGTCTTTGCACGCACTTTGATCCCAAAAGGCACGGTCTTTGAACGAGTGCCATTGCTGATCATTCCTGCCAGAGAAATCCTGGACTGCGATCACGGCAATTTCCTGCTGGGTTACATCTTCGAATACAAAAAGGATGTTGCCCTGGCACTTGGATATGGTTCACTCTACAACCATTCCTACAATCCCAACGCCCGTTATGACGACGCCGGTCGACAGATCAAAGAATACAGCGCATTGCGAGACATCCATCCGGGCGAAGAGATTACCATCAACTACAACGGTGCCGAAGACATCATGGACCCCGTTGAGTTTCCTGTGCTGGATTAAAGACTTATCCTGAACAGACACGTTTCACGGCGAGCCGAAGGCGCAGATGAACATTCTGCGAATTCAAGTCTGTTCGCGGTAGAACCGTTTTATCCCGCCTCAAACCACTGTACCTCTCCCCAACTGATTTCCGGAGTCCCGCAGAATGCCAATCTCCCGTCACTCCAGTTTCATTCTGCCTATTCTCTTCCTCTTTTCTCTCTCTGCCAACTGCTTCTCTCAGCAACCTGCTGAAGATCCGTTTGCACTGGGTGTGAGAAATTCGGAACCAGTCAGCCCGGAAGATGAACAGAAGACTTTCACTGTTCCCGATGGCTTTCAAGTCCAGTTAGTTGCCGCTGAACCCGACGTTGCCAAGCCGATGAATCTGGCGTTCGATACTAAGGGTCGATTGTGGGTCAGCAGCTCGCTGGAATATCCGTTCGCCGCAGAACCCGGCGCAGTTCCGCGTGACACGATTCGGGTGATGGAAGACAAAAACGGGGACGGCAAAGCAGATGTCGTTACGGTGTTCGCGGACAAGCTGAACATCCCGATCGGACTCATTCCTTATGGCGACGGTGTTATCTGTTTCAGCATTCCAAACATCTGGTTTTTGCATGACCGCGACGGCGACGGGCAATGCGACGAACGCGAGATTCTCTACGGTCCATTCGACACGACTCGCGACACCCACGGCATGTGCAATGCCTTTCGACGCGGAGATGACGGATGGATATACGCCTGCCACGGATTCAATAATCGGTCGGAAGTCGTTGGCAAAGATGGACATCGAGTCCAAATGTCATCCGGCAATACGTTTCGCTTTCGGCCCGATGGTTCGCGAATCGAATTGTACACGCAAGGCCAGGTTAATCCGTTTGGACAGTCGATCGATCGCTTTGGCGACATCTACACGGCCGACTGCCATACCAAGCCGGTCACACTGCTGCTGCCGGGCGGATGCTACGACAGCTTCGGCCGACCGCACGACGGCCTCGGTTACGTGCCGAACGTTATGGAACATCTGCACGGATCAACTGCGATCGGTGCGCTGGCATTGGGGTCCGATACCTCCTTTCCTGCTGACTATGCTGACACAACTTTCGACGGCAATGTGATGACGTCACGAATTAACCAGAATCTTCTGAAGCGAACCGGTTCCAGCGTCCGCGCGATCGAACGACCGGATCTCGTCAGTAGCAGCGATCCGTGGTTTCGCCCGGTGGACATCGTGGCTGGCCCCGACGGCGCGTTGTATGTCAACGACTTTTACAATCGCATCATCGGTCACTATGAGGTCCCTTTGAAACATCCTGGTCGTGACCGATTTCGCGGTCGCGTCTGGCGAGTTTCCTACGGCGACGCCAATCCGGCAGCCCGTGAATTCCCCGGTTACGGCCGAGATCTGACGAAGCTGACTGTGCTTCGGCTGTTTGACATCATACGCACCAGTCCCACGGCACAAAAGAACCTGGCTCGGGAT
>JANOZG010000952.1:0-2532 GCA_031429275.1 Planctomycetota bacterium | reverse complement strand
CAATGGACGATCCGGAATTGAACATGCTGTCCATCGCGGTCTTGGCGTGGTCACCGATGAACGAACCGACTTTGTTCATACCCGAATCAACCATGTGGCCCTGTATCGGCACCGACACCGTGCTGTAGTCATTTTTTAAATCTGATGTACACGACATCGCACCGATATTGACCCACGGGCATACATAGCTGTGCCCCAGAAATCCCTCGTGATACTTGTTGACATAAGCGTGCATGATCGATTCTTCGACCTCACCGCCCACACGGCAGTATTCTCCGATCGTTGTGCCCTTGCGAATCAAAGCGCGAAACAACTGAGCGCCGCGGCCAATGTGGCAAGGTCCCTCAATCCGAGTAAACGACTGAATTTTTGCATCGCGATCAATCGACACCGGCCCGGTGCGAGCATCAATGACGACATAGGGATCGATTTCTGCCTGGGCGGAAATATACACATCAGCAGCATCACCCATGATTTGAACGTGTTCAAGCTTGGGAGATTGTGAGATTCCTTCATCAGCGAAATCGCGAGCCAATTGCGCGGAGTTCTGACAAACAAGATCCCACGGATGGTGAATCCATCGTCCATTCGTCGGAAGAGACCGCTGGCTGTTGGCATGATGAATCAATGCTGTGGCCGGATCGCCCTGTAATAGCTCAGTAAGCTCATCGCCGGGGATCAACATCCATGCGGGTGTTCCATCTACAAAGCCAGCCTGATGCGTGACAAAATCGAGAGGCGTCAGGCGGCGTTCCGGCAACCAGCGGCCATTGACGACCAGGACTTGTCCTTGTCGAGTCCAATCCAGATTATTGATCGAGAGTGCTGGCTGATCTTCCACGTAGGAGTCCACCAGCCACGGTCTCACCCAACCGCCAAATTCCGCAGCAGGAAACCAGCGTTGCATTCGTCGTCGCAAAGATTCGCGGCCGCAGACCAGTTCAAACACAGGCCGCAGCAACGTGAGCGGCGAAAGCTGTTCAGCCTGATTGTCTTCAAACAAAAGAATACGCATGATGTGCATTCCATCCATGTCAATGCAACAACGTCATCTTCAAGCGGCGACACGATCCGATCGTCGCAGTTTTTCTTAACCCGACAGGTATAACAATACTAGATAGAAAGCAACAAGAGCCGCGATCGTCTTTACAAACATCAAAACCGCCGAACGCACGATCTTTTCAGGCATCTCGAAACGACTTGCGCAATACACCAGTGATATCGCTGCAGCAAGCGGAATTGCGTAAACAGCTGAGGCAAGTTGCATGAGGTTTGTTCCAAAATCTGTATGTTTTATGCTCGCCAAGACCTGATGGTTCCGCTTTCAAGCGTAAATCGCGCTCTGGTGAACCTGATCACACCCAAAGTTCAAGTTGCCTTTTTGGCATCATCCGGTTCTTCATCATCGGGATCTTCTTCTTCATCACCGTATCCATAAGCGGGCCCCTCAGCCGCATCCCAGATCGCCATCAGATTCAACAAGCCAGCAATCCAGGTGAAAACGGAGCCTATGTCAAATTTCTGACTCAGTTCACCGTTGAGTCGATCCAGTTCCAGTGTGTCACGCGGAGCCTGAAACCAGTTTATGAAACTGCGTCCCACCGTGCCTTCTAAATCGAAACGGACTTCATTTTGGTCTTCGTCCTGCCCGAGAACTTCGCATCGAAGTTCGCGTCGAGGCGAACCGAACACTTCACGACCAAGCTCAATATCGCCCGTGAGTGGAAGATCCTGCTGTGTGCCATCCGCCAGCAACGCATGCAGAGTCCCGGTGACAACAGGGCTGCCACCTTCGCTTGTCGGCGAGAGTTCGATGGTACCACTCACCATTTCGGAAGTGCGCCCACCAAAACCTCCCGACAGCATTCCCTGAAAATCGCTTTCGATTGGCGCGTCGATCCAATTGATCTTTGCTTCGGTGTTTCGCATGCGCATTTCCTGGATCAGTGCCGGCCATGCAGGAGCTCCAACGATGACCTGAGCGGCGTAGCCGAATGAAAACTTCATTCGCAACGGCGTGCCCTGAAGCTGCGCTGTCGGAGAAGGCCCATCGGAGCGCAAAAGCAATTGGCTGTAAACAGGCTGGCCACCTCCAAGGATCATGCCCCAGACGAAGATCGTGAGAATGCAAACGGAGTAAATTGTTGCCTTAAACCGCCGTCCCTGATACCAATGCCCGGCTCCCGGGATCGCAAACGCAAGTAACGCAGCGACCACTGGATTTTTGAGTTGCAGTCGGGGATCTTTCATGAAGCGTCCTGTCTGGCCGATTTTTCGTAGATTCGTTATTGCTGCTCTGACTCGAAGCGTGGCGATGCAAGTGCAGAATCGTAGCAGGATAGCAGTTTCCTGTCAGCACAGCTTCGAACTCGGCGCGGCCGCTCTGCCAACTGAGATTGGCATCAACATGGGCATTTCGTCGTCGAAGGTAATTTATTGATCACAGTTACGTCAGGAACCCCAACGGCAGTCAAAAATGGCTCCCTGGCTGCGGGAGAGTCCTGCGTAACAGGTCGATTGCGGTTGTGTTTG